>NZ_BAAILP010000094.1:42343-58836 GCF_054589055.1 Novosphingobium sp. 11B
CCCTCGCTTAACCTTTCAGATAGGTTAGACCTGTCATATAGGTTGCAACGCCGACTCCTCGGGCACGTACCCGAGAGAGCGGCGTCGGGAGAGAACTATGAAATCACGGATCTGCCTGCTCGCCGGTGTTTCGTTCCTGGCCGCAGTTACCGCCTCCGGCCCGGCGATGGCGCAAAGCGCCGCGACTGCCGCCCCATCTGCCGCTACCGACACCGCCCCCGAGATCGTCGTCACCGCCCGCAAGCGCGCCGAGACGCTGCTCGATGTTCCCGTCGCCGTCACCGCTGTCAGCGGCGATGCGCTGGCCAGACGCAACATCAATTCGGTGCGCGAGGCGGCGGTGCTGACGCCGGGCCTCAACATCAGCAGCGACGGCGCGGGCCGTGCCTTCGTATCGATCCGCGGCGTCGGCGTGACGCTGGTGCAGTCTGTCCAGCCGGGTGTCGGCCTGTTCGTGGACGGCATCTACCGCCCCAACACCGCCTATCTCAATAACCCGCTGCTCGACGTGGAGCGGATCGAAGTGCTGCGCGGGCCGCAGGGCACCCTCTACGGCAAGAACACGCTGGGCGGCGCCATCAACGTCATCACCCGCCAGCCCGGCAACGACTTCGAAACGCGGGGTCAGGCCAGCTATGCCGGGCCGGACAATGCCTGGCTGGTGTCCGGCTCCGTCTCGGCCCCGATCGTCACCGACAAGCTGGCGATCCGCGTCGGCGCCTCGCACCGCCAGCAGGACGGCTTCATCAACAACACCAATATCGGCGGCAAGGCGAACAAGCTGAACACCGATTCGGTCAACACAACCATCCGCGCCACACCCACCGATGACCTGACCATCGTGGTCAACGGCTATTACGACTGGGTGAAGGGCGCCAACGTCCCCTATGCCCGCGTCACCGGCCCGACCGACTATTCGCGCGACAACCAGTTCGACAGCCTCGGCACCACCACGTACAAGTACCGCGGCATCAACGCCCGCATCGAAAGCCCGATCGAGGCGCTGAACACCAAGGTCTCGCTGCTCGCCGCCTACGATCTGCGCAACAGCAGCGCGCCCGACACCGACGGTGATTTCGGTCCGAGCAACCCCGCCCTGCCGATCCCCGCCGTGCGCCAGAACAGCACCGATGCCTTGCGCACCAAGACCGTGGAACTGCGCTTCGACACCGAATTGAGCGACCAGTTCTCCACGCTGTTCGGTCTCTTCTACAGCCGCGAGACGACCCGCTCCGACCAGCTGACCAACATCGCCATCCCGCTGATCGGCCTCAGCCTCAACAACCGCGCGCAGAATTCGACCAAGGCCGATACCTACGCCGCCTTCGGCACCGCGTTCTGGAAGCCGAGCCCTGACTGGGAAGTCGCGCTCGGCCTGCGCTACGATCACGAAGACCGCTCCGCGACCGGCCGTGTCAATGGCGGCACGCCCACCAGCGTCGGCCTGAAGTCCAACCAGGTCGAGCCGCGCCTTTCGGTGACGCGGCACTGGAACAAGGAGTTCATGACATACGCCTCGGTCGCGCGCGGCTATCGCGGCGGCGGCTTCAACGCGGTGACGGCCCCGGTGCGCGTCTACAAAGGCGACTCCGCCTGGACTTACGAAGTGGGCGCCAAGTACGCTTCGGCCGATCGCAGCTTCACCCTTGCGGGCGACGTGTTCTATTCCGATTACAAGAACTACATCGGCCTCAACTCGATCGCTCCGGCTTCGACCGGCGGGCTCGTCACCGTCGATCTCAATTCGGGTGACGTCGAAAGCTACGGCGCTGAAGTGGAGGCCACTTTCAAGCCGGTGCCGGAATGGACCCTCTCGGGCGGTGCCACTTACATGCATGCCCGCCTGACCGACAGTTCGCCTTACACCGCCGTCACTGGCCGTACCCTGGCGACAGACCGTCTGACCTTCCAGCCCGACTGGATGTTCAACCTGTCGAGCGATTACGTCGTGCCGGTCGGTGAGAACAGCCTCACCTTCAGCGCCAGCGTCAACGGCAAGGGCAGCCGCTCGGCCGCCAGCCTGAACCAGACGACGCCGACGATCCTCAAGAGCTACGTCCTTGCCAACGGTTCGATCACCTACCGCATGGGCAATGTCGAACTCGCGGTTTTCGGCAACAACCTGTTCAACAAGAAGTATTTCGACAGCTACATCGAGCAGACGACGCTGGCGCTTGCCGGGCTGCCCGCGTCCGACCTCGGCATCATCGGCGACCTGCGCCGCTACGGCGTGCGCGCCAGCTTCCGTTTCTGAGGGACACCATGTCAGCCCACTACACCCCGCAGCCGCGCAAGCCTCTGCCCGAAGGTTTCCTGACGGCGCTGCGCAGCCTGTTCGGCGATCGCCTGCAGATGGGCGAGGCGATACGCCTGCAGCACGGCAGCAGCGAAGCGCACTTCACGCCGAGCCTGCCCGATGCGGTGGTCTTCCCCCTCTCGACCAAGGAAGTGGTGTCGCTGGTCAAGCTGTGCGGCGCGGCGCAGGTACCCGTCATTCCCTTCGGCGCTGGCACGTCGATCGAGGGCAACACCATTCCCGTGCGCGGCGGGGTGACGGTGGACCTCAGCCGGATGGACGCGATCCTCGAAGTCCATGCCGAGGACTTCGACTGCACGGTGCAGGCCGGGGTACGGCGCGAACAGCTCAACGAGCACTTGCGCGACATGGGCCTGTTCTTCCCGATCGATCCGGGCGCCAACGCAACCATCGGCGGCATGGCGGCCACCCGTGCCTCGGGCACCAACGCGGTGCGCTACGGCACCATGCGCGAGGCGATCCTGTCGTTGCGGGTGGTGACGCCCGACGGCAAGGACATCCGCACCAGCCGCCGCGCCCGCAAGTCGGCGGCCGGGTACGATCTCACCCGCCTGATGATCGGCAGCGAGGGAACGCTGGGCATCATCACCGAAGTGACCCTGCGCCTCCACGGCATCCCGGAAGCGATATCGTCCGCCGTCTGCAGCTTCGAGACGCTGGAAGGCGCGGTCGATACGGTGGTGCAGGCGATCCAGATCGGTGTGCCGCTGGCGCGGGTGGAAATTCTCGACGACACGCAGATGCGCGCCGTCAACCGCTGGTCCAAGCTCGACTATCCCGAGCTGACGACGCTCTTCTTCGAGTTCCACGGGTCGCAAACTTATGTGGAGGAGCAGGTTCGAACGGTGGAGGAGATCGCCGGAATGAACGGCGGCGGCCAGTTCCGCTGGTCGAACCTGCCCGAAGAACGCTCGAAACTGTGGAAGGCCCGGCACGAGGCCTACTACGCCGCCGTCAACCTGCGTCCCGGCGCGGTCGGCTGGGCAACGGACGTCTGCGTGCCGATCAGCCGCCTTGCCCAGTGCATTACCGAAACCAAGCAGGACCTCGAAACCTCGAGCGTCCCCGGCACGATCCTGGGCCATGTGGGCGACGGCAACTTCCACGTCGTCTTCTCGGTCGATCCCACCGTGCCTGAGGAAATGGTCGAAGTGGAAGCGATCAACGAACGCCTCGTGCGCCGGGCGCTGGCAATGGACGGCACCTGCACCGGGGAACACGGCATCGGCCTTGGGAAGCAGGACTGGCTGGTCGAGGAACTGGGTGACGCGGTACGCCTGATGCGCCTTATCAAGCAGGCGATCGACCCGCACGACCTGTTCAATCCGGGCAAGATCTTCGCGAAGGAGGGCTGATCGGTGGCAAGCATCGCCCTACCCGCCGCTCCCACTTTCTCCAGCCGCCTGATCCCGTTGCTGATCCTGGCTATCGCGATGGCGGCGGGCTTCACGATGATGGGCTCGTTCAGCATGGTGCAGGAAGGCGCCAAGGCGGAAATGGGCCTCAGCGATACCACGCTGGGCGTCGTGCAGGGCGTGTCGGCGGCGGTGCCGCTGGTGCTGTTCTCGATTCCCATCGGCATCCTCGTCGATCGCCGCAACCGGGTGCGCCTCCTGATCGCACTGAGCCTGATCTGGACCACCGGAACGCTGCTGACAGCCTTCGCGCAGAGCATTCCCGTGCTGTTCGCCGCGCGCATGCTGGCGGGCATCGGCACCACCGGCGCGCTGACCGCCGCGCTCTCGCTGACCGCAGACTGGTGCGGCCCCGCGCAGCGCGGTCGGGCGATGCTGGTCGTCACCCTGGGCAAATGTCTGGGCCAGGCCGGTGCCTTCGCGCTGGCGGGCTGGCTGCTCGGCCTGCTGCTTCACGCGTCGCTGCCCGGTCTTTCCGGTCTGGCACCGTGGCGGAGCACTCATGTCCTGCTGGCCGCGATCAGCCTGGCGCTTACCCTGCCGCTGCTGACCTTGCGCGAACCCGCACGGCAGGAGGTGGTGGCCAGCACGCATGCGCCCTTGCGCGTCGTTGCGGGTGAACTGTGGGCCCGCCGCGCGTTCCTGATACCGCTGTTCGTGGGGCAGGTCGGCGTGGTGATGGCCGATGCCGCCGCCGCGATCTGGGCCTCGCCCGTCCTTTCGCGCAGCTACGGCCTTGCCCCGCAGGACTTTGCCGGGTGGATGGGCGCGCTGATCTTCGCGACCGGCGTGGCAGGCTCGATCCTGGGCGGCATCGCGGCTGACTTCGGTCACAAAAGCGCCCGGCGCGGCGGCCTTCTGACCGGCGCGGTCGTGGCGGCGGCGATCGGTGTGCCCGCCGCGCTGTTTCCCGTCGCGCCCACCGTTCCGCTCTTCGCGCTCGCCATCGGCATGCTGATGTTGTGCGGGACGATCACCGGGCTCATCACCTCGGTGGCATTGACGGTATTGATCCCCAACGAGCTGCGCGGCCTGTGCATCGGCGCGTTCATCGCGCTTGCCGGCCTCGTCGGCTTCGGTGTCGCCCCTTCGCTGGTCACGGCGGTCAGCGGCCTGCTCGGCGGCGAGGCGCATCTCGGCCAGGGGCTGGCCCTCGTCGGGGTGGGCGTCAGCGTGATCTCGGCGCTCGCCTTCGCGCAGGCCAGGCGCCACGCCCCACTGTCGGCGACGCGCAGACCTATCTGATAGCTATTGTCGGCAGCTATCAGATAGGTTAAACTCTCTCCCGAAGAACAAAACGAGAGGCTGCCCGCATGCAAGGCCAGATGGCTGCGATCGAGGTTTCACCCGAGATGCTCACACTCGTAGGCCCCGGCAAGGTCGGCCGGATCGGCCCGCCACCGCGCGCGGTCGGGTTCGTCATGACGTTCGGAACGAAGGACAGGGTCGCCAGCCTGCGCTACCTTTCCAGACCCAGTGTCCGCCTGCTCGACAGCGAGGTCGAAGCCCGCCTGATCCTGCTGGTCTCGCGCAATGCGTGCGAGCGGATCGCCGGCGGTTCCTTGCGCTTTGCCGAGAATGCTCTGTTCCACGTCCCCGCCCCACTGCGTACGATCGCGCTGGCGATCCGCGACTGCGACCTGCCGGAAGCGGCGGCCACGCCCTATCGACTGGCCAAGAGCATCGAACTGCTGTGCGACCTGCTGCGCGCGCGCGGCGTCGATGCGCTGGTGCCGATGAGCGCGGATGGCGCGCTGTCTCCCGAAGACACCCAGCGCCTGCTGGCAGCGCGGCGGGTGATCGACGAGCGCTGGGCCGAGAAGCTGACGCTGGACATGATCGCCCGCGCATCGGGCCTCAATCGCGGCAAGCTGACGCGGGGCTTTCGCGAGATGTTCGACTGCACCGTGGCCGACGCGATTTCCGGGCACCGCCTTGGCGAAGCGCGGCAGATGCTGCTGGCGACCGACCTCCCGGTATCCTCGATCGGCTATCGCTGCGGCTATCTCAACAATGCCAGCTTCACCCGCGCCTTCGTGCGGCACTTCGGCGAAGTGCCCACCCGGCTGCGCGCTCGGAGCCTTGCGGCATGAGCACGCGGCCCATCGACAATGGCGGCTCGTTGGTGGACCACGCGGTCCAGGCGGTGCGCAATCACATCCGCGACCATGACCTGAAAGTGGGCGACAGCCTGCCCGGCGAAGGCCATTTCGCCGCCACGCTGGGCGTCAGTCGTGCGGTCATGCGCGAGGCCTTCGGAGCGCTGGCAGCGCTGCGGCTGCTCGATGTCGGCAATGGCCGCCGGGCGCGGGTCGGCGCGATCGACGGCTCGGTGATGGGCGCCTCGCTGGACCACGCCGTCACCACCTCTCAGATCAGCGTCGCCGAAGTGTGGGACGTGCGCCGCACGCTCGAAGTGCGCATCGCCGCCCTTGCAGCCGAACGCCGCAGCGACGAGCAGGCCCGGCAGATCTTGGCGCTTGCCGATGCGATGGTCCGCGATCAGGCCGACATGGCGCTGATGACTGCGCACGACACGCAGTTCCATCAGATCCTCGCCGCCTCGACCGGCAATATGCTGTTCGCCCAGATCGTGCGTTCCTTCGCGCCGCAAATGGAGATTGCCGTTCCGCGCGCCTGGGAAACCCGCCACGCTCAGGCTGAGAAGACAGCGATTCTCTCGCTGCACAGGCGTATCGCCGAAGCCATCGCCGACAAGCAGCCCGCCGAGGCCGCCGCCGCGATGGAGGCGCATTTCGATGCGTCGATCGGCGATAATCTGTCTAAGAGATTTTAATGGAAAGCTATTTGAGAGTTTGCCCTCCAACCTTTGTGCTCGCACACAAAATATAGCGCTTCCGACCCATTGCAGACTCTCAGCATCCAATTTTTGGTGCCCGGCTGCTGACGGTCTACTATCCGAGCAGTTATCAACTAATTCCCTCCGCTCCGCTGCCGTTACTGGAACGACGGCTACCGCCGGAACCGATCAGTTGTTTGGCTCGCCAGTTGCCGAGCCCTTTACAGCGATTTTCATCGGGGCTTTGCCTGGCGGATGCCTCAACTCGCTTTCCTCCGCTTGGAAACGCAATACGAACGCCCGCCATGACCGGTACAGCCGGACCCAGCCCCGCGCTGATGAGCGCGGGCTAGACGAACGGCGTCGCGCCGCACGGGCTGGTCACCGCGGGCGGGACCCGGTGCTTTTGGCGCGAAGCATGATCGGATCGGTCTCGATCAACCTGAGCGAGCGTACCATCGTGGCGGTGCCGTTCTTATATTTGAGGAAATGCGGCGTCTTCAGATGCGCCTCGTAGGCGGCCTGATCGGCGTAGACCTCCAATATGCGGATCTGCGCCGGATCGCCCTTTACGGACACGGCGTTCAGCGACAACACGCCCGGCTCGACGCGAACCGACGCTTCAATCTCTTCCATCAGATAGGCTTTGTAGGCATCGATCTGAGCTGGATGGATGACCAATTCTGCAATCCGGACGATGGGATGGCTTTCGGGTTCCGCCATGGCGTGGCCTCCTGATAGGGTCAGCGCAATGGCGCCGACCAATGCTGCGCCGACGCCAGCAAACCGTGCTTTCATCCTTCAGACGCCGGCTTCTTCGAATGCCTGCTTCAAGATCGGCAGCGCGGTCATCGCCGGCGGCCATCCGGCGTAGAAGGCGATATGGGTGACGGCCTCGACGATCTCATCCTTCGTCACGCCATTTTCAAGCGCCTTCTTGATGTGAAACGGCATCTCGTTGATCCGGTACATCGCGATCAGGCAGGTGATCGTGACCAGGCTGCGGTCGCGGGGCTTCAGTGCAGGGTTCTCCCAGACATCGCCGAACAACACCTTATCCGTGATTTCGGCGAGGTGCGGCGCGATGTCGCCGAAGGATTTGCGGGCATTGGTCGGTTCGGTCGGCATCTTCATTACTCCTGCAGCGAGGGGCCATGGTGTTGCAGCGACCATGGCTATCGTAATCGTGGTTCGACGGGTGAAACCTGCGTCCATTGCGATCAGTGCGCCGTAAACCCGCCATCGACAGGCAGTGCGGCGCCGATCACGAAGCTCGCCGCCGGGCTGCAAAGCCACAATACGGCGGCGGCGATCTCCTCGGCGCGGCCGAGGCGACCGATCGGCTGTTCCTTCATGATCCCGGCCATAGCGTCCGGCTGGCCGGTCAGCATGTCCTGCACCATCGGCGTGTCGATCGTGCCGGGACAGATGGCGTTGATGCGGACGCCGCGCGGCGCATATTCGACACCAGCGCTTTTGGTCATCCCGATCACGGCGTGCTTTGTGCCGTGGTAGGTGGCGCGCTGCGGCAGGCCGACCAGGCCGCCGAGCGACGAACAGTTCACGATCGCTCCCGATCCCTGCGCGCGCATGATCCGCAGTTCGTGCTTCATGCACGCCCAGACGCCGCGCTGGTTGACGGCGGTCACGCGCTCGAAGTTTTCCAGCGGCTCATCGGCCGCGTCGGATGGCGGCACCTGAATACCCGCGTTGTTGAACGCCATGTCCAGCCTGCCGTAGCGGGCGACCGCCAGATCAATCATCGCAGCCACCTGCGTTTCGTCGGCGACGTCGCACGCGATGCCCATTGCTACACCGCCCTTGCTGACGATCCGTTCCGCTTCGCGGTTGGCGAGTTCGCCGTCGATATCCACCAGCACGACCGATGCGCCGTTCGCGGTGAAGGCCTGCGCGGTGGCTAGCCCCATTCCCTTGGCCGCGCCGGTCACCAGCGCGACCTGACCTTTGAAATCATATACTGGGTTCATGGCTCACCCCTTCCGCTCCGCATCGGCAGCCTGCCGCTTCTTGCCGAACACCGGGAATGTGCTCGCTTCGCCATAATCCGTGACGGCGTCGAATTCCTTGAGGACGGCCATGTCGGCGTCGGAAATGACGAAATCTACCTCGGCATTGTCCCGCAGATGCGCCGCCGTTGCCGTCTTGGGCAGCGGGAGCAGGCCAAGCTGGAGACAATATCGGATGCAGAGCTGCGCAATGCTCACTCCATAGCCCTCCGCAAGCCCGCCAAGTCGTGCGTCCTTGAGCGCCGCACCGTGCGCCACGGGTGAATAGGCTTCGACGAGCATGCCCTTCGATCGCGAATAGTCGATCAGATCGAACGGCGTGTTGCCGACATGGGCGAGGATCTGGTTGGCCATCGGCGCAACGCTGCCGTTGTCGAACAGATTGTCGAGATCCGCCCGCTCGAAGTTCGAGACGCCGATCGCACGGACCTTGCCTGCCGCATAGGCATCTTCCAGCGCGCGCCACGCTTCGAGGTTGCCCTCGAAGAAATGCTCACCCTCGCGGAATTCCGCCCATGGCTGCGGACTATGGATCAGCAGCAGGTCAATATGATCCAGCCCGAGCGCCTGGAGCGATCCGTCGATGCGCGCCTTCGCCTCGGCAAAGGTCTTGCTCTCTGCAGCGAGTTTCGTCGTCACGAAGATATCGTCGCGCGCCGTAACGCCGGTGCGAATGCCTTCGCCAACCCCATGCTCGTTCCCATAGGCCTGCGCGGTATCGATATGGCGATAGCCGATCCCGATAGCCTCGCGCACTACCCCTATGGTATCAGCGTCGGAGATGCGCCAGGTACCTAGGCCCAGCTTCGGAATCTTGACGCCGTTGGCCAGCGTGAACGTATCGTTCAATATCATGTCATGCACCTTCATGATTCAATGTCGGCACCCGGGCCATAGCCCGGCGTCTTGGTCAGAGTGGCCCACTTGCCCTGAATTTCGGGCTCGTAGACGCGGACAGTCCAGTCGTCGGGACCAACCTCCTCGATGCCGACAGACACCGCCGCTTCGCTATAAGTCAGGACGCGGCACGTCTCGAGGACAATGGCATCGGTTAACGCGCGGATCTGCGCCTCGGATTTACCCGGCCACAGCTTGACGACGATATGCGGCACGGCTCAATCGCTCGCCAGCGGGGCGAGATACTCTTCATCGGTGACCTTCTCCATCCAGACGACATTCTTGCCGTCGACCATGTCCTGAATGGCGATGTGGGTAATGCTCTCGTGCGCGGTGGCGCCATGCCAATGCTTTTTGTCCGCCGGACACCACAGGATGTCACCGGCATGAAACTCGTATTTTCCGCCACCCTCGATTTGGGTCCAGCCCACGCCTTCGGTGACGATCAGCGTCTGGCCGGCAGGATGGGTATGCCAGGCGCTGCGGGCGCCGGGCTCGAAATGGACGATGCCGCCGGTCACGCGCGACGGAGCCGGGCGCTGGAACTGCCCCCTGACCGTAACCTTGCCCGTGAAGAATTCGGCCGGTCCATCGACGGTCTGCTGATCGGCTTCGCGTGTGATTTCCATGTTGGTCGTTCCTTCTTGCGCCATGGCAAAGCTGTTGGTCGACAGAAGCGCGGCAACGGCGATTGCGGCTTTGATCATGATGGCCAGCTTCCCTTCGAGATGTCCGTTCGGGAACGGTCGGCGTGGCAACAATTTAGGACGTTCAGGCGGTCAGGATTAGCGCCCTCGCACGCAATGAACTGATGAATATAGATCAACAGTCTGATAAGGAGCCGCGATGCAGATCAGCCGGTCGGACCTAGCGGATTTTCTCTACTTCCTCGCTGTAGCGAAGCACGCCAATTTCCGGCGCGCGGCTCTGGAGATGGGCGTCACAACCTCAGCGATCAGCCACGCCATTTCCGGACTGGAAGCAAGGCGGGGCGTGCGATTGTTGAATAGAACCACGCGAAGCGTCACGCTGACAGCCGCAGGAGAGGAACTTCGGGCTTCGATTGAAGATCCGTTGCGGACGGTCAGCGAGGCGGCGGAAAACCTCAACAGGTTCCGCGATGCGCCGACGGGACGCGTCCGGATCAGCATCCTTGAGGACGCCGTGCCGCTCCTGCTCGAACCCGTCATGCCGATCTTCGTCGACCGTTATCCCGAGGTCGAGGTTGATATCAGCGTGAGCAACCGGCTGATCGACGTCACAGCGGGTAGCTTCGATGCCGGTATACGCTACGGCGGCACGGTTCCCGAAGACATGATCGCACAACGGCTCTCACCCGATATTCGCTGGATCGCGGCGGCATCACCCGCTTATCTCGAGCGCTTCGGCACGCCGATGGTGCCGCACGATCTGCAACACCATCGCTGCATCCGCATCCGCCTTGGCAATGATCAAATATACCAGTGGGAGTTTGAACGGGAAGAGGAAGCGGTCGCCGTTCCGATGCCCGGGCCGTTGACGGTGGACAGCAGCCATCCGGCGATAAGCTTCGGTCTTGGCGGCGTCGGCATCATCTACGGCGCGGAGCCCATACTCCGGCCTCATCTGCAACGTGGCGCTCTGAAGGTTGTGTTGGGCGACTGGGCGTCGATGGGCGAAGGCTTCCACGTCTATTATTCCGGCCGACGGCAAGTTCCGACCGCCCTGCGGCTTCTCGTGGATTTGATCCGGGAGATTCGTCCCTTGGACGATCCCGATTGAAGTCACGGGTTGCCGATCAACTTATAGAACCTACACTGCGGCGAAGTCCGAGAGTGGCCTCGGCTCCCGACCCATTGTAGCCATTCAGCCCCCGATTTTACGTTCCCAAGTGCGGTCAGTCTGCTTCCCCATTCTGGGCACCCGAGATTGGCCGCCAGCAGGATGAACGATTTGAGAAAGGCTCCCGGTAATCTCGAGCCCCATCAGCGATCGAATTGGCCGTGTTTAGCAGCACTGGCGTGACAATCTTGTACCTGCCCACTGACGAAGAAATCCCACCTGGCCGAGAAAGCCGTTTCAGTCTTTGGTTGCATATCGTCGCTTAATCTGAGCCTGTTCGCGGCACCATCGAGCAAGTCGATTAGAATATCGCACAACTCTTCAGCATCAGTCCCGGGCATCGCGCTCGCCACCGCATCTCGCAAAGGCGTAAGCGCTTGTGCAGCCCATTGCTGCGCCAGCATTCGCAGCCGAGGTGAAGTGGCGGCCTCCAGGTTCAACGCTGCGTACAATGCCGCATGTTCGCGCGAAGCACCGAAGCCGAAATAGGTCCGAGCCATGGCACGCAAGACCTCGTGTGGAGATGAACTAGGTATTCCTGAGGCTTTAAGTTGCGAAATGAAGCCGGCGACGTCTCGATCAACCACTGCGCAGAAAAGCGCCTCCTTGTCGGCGAAACGGCGGTAGATCGAATGCTTGGAGCAACGCAGGCGCACGGCCAGTTCATCGAGCGATGCGCCCGCATAGCCTCGCTCGCAAAACAGGACGCGCGCCGTATCGAGCAGTTCCCGCGTCCATGCCTGCGCTTGCGCCTTCGTCGGTCGCCCCATGCCTCGCCTGACTTCCCTTCACATCCCGGCCATTGACCCGGCATCGATTAAACGACACGATACAGTGCTGTTAATAGTAAAGCGAGTCGCGCTTGTCTTCCATTTCCTTGTCCCGCGTCAATTGGGTCACGCCTGCGGGGCACCCGGTCTTTCGTGAGATCGATCTGACTTTCGGCCTTCGGCGCACAGGGCTGGTCGGACGCAATGGCGTAGGCAAAAGTACGCTGCTGCGGATCATGGCGGGCGACTTGACGCCCTCTTCCGGTACACGTTCGACGGCCGGGACCGTTCACCTGATGCATCAGGTCCTGCAACCGGCGGCATCGGACCGGATCGCCGATCTCTTCGGCGTGCGTACCGCCCTCGACGTGCTGGCGCGCGCAGCAGGCGGAGAGGCGACGCTGGACGATCTCGAAAACGCCGACTGGACGATCGAGGAACGCATCGACGCTGCGCTCGCCCGTGTCGGACTGGATGCTTCTGCCGCGACGCTGTTGGCCGGGCTCTCGGGCGGGCAGCGCACGCGCGCGGCGCTGGCGGCGGCGATCTTTGCAGAGCCTGATTTCCTGTTGTTGGATGAGCCTACCAACAATCTCGACCGCGCGGGGCGAGACGCGGTGCTGCGCCTCGTCGATGGATGGTCCGCCGGGCTGGTGGTGGTGAGCCACGACCGCGAACTGCTGGAGCACATGGACGCCATCGTCGAACTGACGACGCTTGGAGCGACGCAGTATGGCGGCAACTGGAGCGCCTATCGCCAGAGCAAGGCGCTGGAATTGCAGGCCGCCGAACAGAATCTGCTCGATGCCCGCAAGCGGCAGGCCGAAATCGTGCGCCGCAGCCGGATCGCCGACGAGCGCAAACAGCGCCGCGACGCCGCCGGAGCACGCAAGGCGGCGCGCGGCGACATGCCGAAGATCCTTGCAGGGGCGCGGCGTAATGCCGCCGAGGCCAGCGGCGGAGGCGATCAGCGGCTTAAGGCCCGGCTGGGCGATGACGCCGCGCGGGACGTGGCGGCGGCACAGGCGAAGATCGAAGTCTTGCAATCGCTGTCGATCGTGCTGCCGACGACGAAGGTTCCCTCGGGTCGTACCGTGCTGGAGATGCATGGGGCGGCGATCGGCCATGATCCTGCCAATCCGATCCGGCAGAATATCGATTTCACGATCGTCGGCCCGGAGCGGATCGCGGTGACCGGGCCGAACGGCTGCGGCAAGAGCACGCTTCTGCGGACCGTGGCGGGCGATCTTGCCCTGCTCGGCGGTACTATGGCGCTCCGCGGTACGGTCGCCTTTCTGGACCAGAACGCCGCGTTGCTCGATCCCGAGGCGACCATCCTCGACAACTACCGGCGCCTCAATCCCGGCAAGGACGAAAACGCCTGCCGGGCGATGCTGGCAGGCTTCCTGTTCCGGGCCGACAGCGCGCTGCAAGTGGTCGGCACCCTGAGCGGAGGACAGATCCTGCGCGCGGCTCTTGCCTGTCGTCTGGGTGGAGATACGCCGCCGGAGATGCTCATCCTCGACGAGCCGACCAATCACCTCGATCTCGATTCCATCCGGGCCATCGAGGCCGCGCTGGCTGCATTCGACGGGGCCTTGCTGGTGGTGAGCCACGACGAGGCATTCCTCAAGGAGATCGGCATGGAACGTCGGATCGTGCTGGCATAGTTATGCCGCTCGCACACGCTAACGGACGATAACGGGCATTCCGCCGTGACCGCAGCCACAAAGCCGGTTGTCATTCATCAGCGGAGGTTGCGATGAAACACGATGCGAATTTTCCAAGTGCAGGCCTGACCATCGCCGCTTGCCTTTACGTGCCCGACCAGCCGAACGGCGCAACTCTCGTCGTCGGCCATCCCGGCAGTTCGGTTAAGGAACAGTCGCCCGCGCTCTATGCCGAAAAGCTTTGTGTACGCGGCTTTCGCGTGCTGACTTTCGACGCAGCGCGTCAGGGGGCGAGCGAAGGGCTGCCGCGCGGGCTGGAAGATCCCGCCCAGCGTGTCGAGGATTTCAAGGCGGCGGTGTCGTGGCTGGGCACGCAGCCCGGGATCGACGCCGCAAGGGTCGGCGGATTGGGCATCTGCGCATCGGGCGGGTACATCGTGCAGGCGGCCGCGGGTGATCCAAGGATCAGCGCGGTTGCGACCGTGGCTGCGGTGGACGTCGGACGGCAGGTCCGCCTTGGTGCCGACGGAAGACAGCCCCCGGAACTGCTCAAGGCTCTGCTGGAGGACGCCGCACGGGCCCGCAGCCGCGCAGCGTCGTCGGGCGAGATCGAGGGCTTCCCGATCTTCCCTCCCGACGAGGCCAGCGCGCGGGCCGAAGGCGTTCATGTCTTCGAAGGCTGGGAGTACTACTGCACGCCGCGCGGCGATCATCCCCGTGCGGCCAGGGCGCTGACCTGGGACAGCATCGATCGCATGGCGACGTTCGATGCCTTCCGCTTCATCGACCTCATCGCGCCCCGCCCACTCCTGATGATTACGGCGGAAAAGGCCGTGACGGCCTGGATGACGCACGAAGCTCATGAACGCGCAGGCAGCCCCAAGCGCCTGCATACGATCGCCGGTGCCACCCACGTCGATCTCTACGACCGCGAAGAGGCGGTCGATGCGGTGGTCGAGCAGCTTGCAGGGTTCTTTGCGGAGGCCCTGAGCCGCACCTAACACCGGATCACAGCAACTAACGGGCGGGCCTGCCAGCGCGCGGCTATCCTGCTTGCCGTAGCAAGGAGACCCGTCATGCCCGATCAATCACCCGTAATCCCCCGGCCACGCCGCCGCGAGTTCATCGCCGGCGCGGCCACGCTGGCCTCCGCCATGATGGCGGGTCTGACCCCGGCAAGGGTTGCGGCCGCGAACGTGTCTAATATCCGGCCGTTCGGGCCGATCCGCCAGATCGCCGCCGGGCCACTCGACATCGGTTACGTCGAGACGGGGCCGTCTTCCGGCCCGGCAGTCCTGCTATTCCACGGCTGGCCCTATGACATTCGCGCCTTTGCCGAAGTCGCTCCGCTGCTGGCGGCGCAGGGCTATCGTGTGATCGTGCCGCACCTTCGCGGCTTCGGTACGACAACGTTCCGCTCCGCCGAAACCCCGCGCAATGGGCAGCAGGCGGCTCTGGCGGCAGACGGGATCGCGCTCATGGATGCGCTGGGCATCCGGCAGGCGGTGGTCGCCGGGTTCGACTGGGGCGCGCGCACGGCGGACATCATGGCCGTGCTCTGGCCCGAGCGGTGCAAGGCGCTGGTCTCCGTCAGCGGCTACCTGATCGGCAGCCAAGCGGGCAATGCCAGACCCCTGCCGCCCAAGGCCGAACTCCAGTGGTGGTATCAGTTCTATTTCGCCACCGAGCGCGGCCGCGAAGGCTATGCGGCAAATACCAAAGCGTTCAATCGCCTGATCTGGGAACAGGCCTCTCCGCGCTGGACCTTCGACGATGCGACCTACGATGCGTCGGCGGCATCTTTCGTCAATCCGGACCATGTCGCCATCGTCATTCACAACTATCGCTGGCGTCTGGGTCTTGCCGAAGGCGAGCGCCAGTATGATGCCGCCGAAGCGCGCCTCGCCGCCGGGCCGCCCGTCACGATCCCCGCCATCACCATGGAGGGCGATGTCAACGGCGCGCCGCATCCCGATCCCGCCGCCTACCGCGCGAAGTTTGCCGGGCTTTACGAGCACCGCCTGATCACCGGCGGCATCGGCCACAACCTTCCGCAGGAAGCGCCGGTCGCCTTTGCCAAGGCCGTCGTCGATGCGGGCAGGATGGGCGCATGATCCGTCTCTCGACCTGCGTTCTCGGAGCTTCCCTGGCCTTGCTGGGAGGCTCCGGCGTGGCCGGTGCGGTACGGCGTGAAGCCGGTGCCGCGCCGGTCTACGGCGTGCAGCTTCCCGCCGGATACCGCGACTGGAAGCTCATCAGCGTCGCGCACGAGGCTGGGAAGAACAACGATATTCGCGCCATCCTCGGCAATGACATCGCCGTGCGCGCCTATCGTAAGGGCATCCGTCCGTTCCCCGATGGCGCGGTGATCGTCCGGCTGGCGTGGCGGTATGAGCCCTCCCCGCGCAACGACGCCGTGTTTCCCGCGCCGCAGTCCTTCGTGGCGGGCAGGCCGACCAATGTGCAGGTCAGCGTCAAGGATACGCGCCGCTATGCGACCAGTGGCGGATGGGGATACGGCCAGTTCGACGATGGCCGACCTAACCCTGACGAAACTCTCACACGCTCCTGCGCCGCCTGTCACGCCAAGCTCGAGCCGGGCGACGATCAGGTCTTCACCGCGTACGCGCAATAATCCCGGACCAGAAAGAACCCACGGCCGGCCTCGCACTTGCGATGGCCGGCCGTGGGCGATTGCACGCCGATCGGGGAGTGGGGGCTGGATCGGCACGCAATCGTTACCGCGCGGCGGCGGCGCGCTCGATCAGCTGCGCCA
>NZ_BAAILP010000094.1:58946-99396 GCF_054589055.1 Novosphingobium sp. 11B
TGAACCGGGTGCGAAACCATGACGACGTGCGAGGCGCCCTTCACCACCACGGTCTCGCGCGCGCCTGCCCGCTGCGCCATGAACTGCATGGCGGCCGGGGGAATGTTCCGGTCGGCATCGCCATAGACGAACCACGACGGCACATGCTTCCACGCCGGAGCGGTCGAGGGCTCGGACAGCGCCTTATCCGCCACGGGACGCTGTCCCACCGCCATCAGCCGCGCCTGCGCTGCGGGCACGTCGGCCGCGAACTGGGCGGGGAAGAGTGCCTGCCGGATGTACAGGTCGTTTCCCCCGCCCGCCAGCGGGACCGGCGGGGCCAGCGTCGGGGCCAGCGTGCTGCCCGGGAACTTGCCGGTCAGGCCGAGCGCCGTCTCTCCCGCGTCGGGTGCGAAAGCGGCGACGTAAACCAGTGCGGTGACATTGCCCGCCCCTTCTGCCGCCTCGCTGATCACCGATCCGCCATAGGAATGGCCCACTAGCACGACCGGCCCGGCGATGGCTTTCACCACCCCGGCCACGACGTCGGCATCGGCACGCACGCCGCGCAAGGTGTCGGGCGCGGCGACGACGGTGTAGCCGTCGTGCTGAAGCGCGACGATGACGCCGTTCCAGCTTGAGGAGTCGGCAAAGGCGCCGTGGACCAGCACCACGGTGGGTTTCTGCGGCTCCAGTGAAGTCTGCACCTGCGCCTCAGCGCTCGGCGCAAGCAGCCCTGCGGAAAGCGCCAGTGCGCTTGCGATGATGGTTCTCATGGATGTTTCCTTTCGCTTCAGGCCGCCAGCGCCACGACGGTTTCGATGTTGCCCTTCACCGCCTTGGAATAAGGGCAGGTGCGATGTGCCGCCTCGATGATCTGGCGCGCGAGTTCGGGAGCGAGGCCCGGCACATGGACGTCGAGACGCGCGGCCAGCGCATAGCCTTCCGCGCTGTGACGCAGTTCCACGCGCGCGTCGATCGCCAGCGCCTCGGGAAGATCAATACCCTTCGCCTTGGCTGCGATCGCCATGGCTCCTTCGAAGCAGGCCGACCAGCCGGCCGCGAACAGCTGTTCGGGATTGGTGCCCGCGCCCGAAGTGCCAGGAGTGGACAGCTTGAGGTCGAGGCGTCCATCGGAGCTGCGCGCGGCACCTTCGCGCCCTCCGGTGACGTGGACGTGCGCGGTGTAGAGGGTCTTGCTCTCGGTCATGTGTCTTCTCCTTGGAAATGATGGGGTCAGCGCAGGGAACGGAAGGCGGCGCGCACTTCGCGGGCGAACAGCGCAGGCTGTTCCCAGGCGGCAAAATGGCCGCCGTCGCTCGCTTCGTTGAAATAGAACAGGTTGGTGTAGCATCGCTCCGCCCAGCTTCGGGGGGCACGGAAGATCTCGCCGGGGAACACGCTCACCGCCACCGGCAGGTCGATCACTCCGCGCGCATTGAAGTTGTTGGAGTGGTCTTCCCAGTAGATCCGGGCTGCCGACGCGCCCGTCCCGGTCAGCCAGTAAAGCGACATGTCGTCGAGGATTGCGTCGCGGCCGAGCACGCGCTCGGGCTGACCGTCGCTGTACGTCCACTGCGCGATCTTCTCGTACATCCACGCGGCCATGCCGACGGGCGAATCCACCAGCGAATAGCCGATGGTCTGAGGGCGCGTGTTCATCATCGCCGCGTACGCCGCATTGTCGCGATAGAACGCTTCCAGTTGATCGAAGGCGGCGCGCTCCTTGCCGGAAAGGCCGAGGGGGGGCGGATCGCCTGCGGCAAGGGTGCGCGCGATGTCGGCCGGCACCACCGCAGGCATGTTGAGGTGGATGCCCAGCAGTCCCGGCACTGTCTGCAAGGCCATACGCTGCGAGATCACCGATCCGCAGTCACCGCCCTGGCTGACATACCTGTCGTAGCCCAGCCGCAGCATCAGCGACGACCATGCCCGCCCGATGCGGTCCGATCCCCAGCCGGGCACTTTCGGCTTCGCGGAAAAGCCGAAGCCCGGTATCGAGGGAATGACGAGGTGAAACGCATCCTCCGCACTGCCGCCATGCGCGGCGGGATCGGTGAGCGGGGCGATGGCGTCAAGAAACTCCAGGATCGACCCCGGCCAGCCATGGGTCAGGATCATCGGCAAGGCATTCTCGTGGCGGGAGCGAACGTGAATGAAGTGAATGTCCTGCCCGTCGATCTCGGTCATGAACATCGGCAGGGCGTTGAGCCTGGCCTCCACCTTGCGCCAGTCGTAGCCATTCGCCCAATAGCTCATGAGCGGTTGCAGCGTCTGGCAGCGCACGCCCTGACCGTCGTCGCTCACCGGCTGGGGATCGGCCCAGCGGGTCTCGGCGATGCGGCGCTTCATGGCGGCGATGTCCGAGCCGGGAATGGCGATGCGGAACGGGCGTACGTTCCCGCTCGCCGTCGCTGCCCGCGCCATGCCGGGCACGGCGGCCATCGCTCCGGCCAGGGCGGTTGCAGCAACGAAGCTGCGCCGGGATGTGGAATGTCCTGCAAACATGAATCTGTCCTCCACCGATCATTCGATCCGATGGCGGCAGGATATGAGCGATGCCTGCGGGACGCCCGTTAGCTGGCGTAATGCCGTGTTAGCGCCTGACTGGTCGCGGTCCGGGCACCGCAGCTGTCAGGTGCTAACGCCGCCCGTCAGCATCTGGCGTGAAGCTTCGTACGGGGCGCCGTAGATTGCCTGCATTCGCAAGACGCAGAACCGAAAAAAGGCATCCGCCATGACTACGAACCGCTCCACAGGCTTCATCGCCGCCGCCCTGCTGGCAGCCGTCGGCACCACCGCCGCATGCTGCCGCGAAGCCTTTGCCACGACACTCGCCGGTGAGGACGCGATCACTTCCGCGGCCGCCGATGCCGCGCCCCGCCCGGTGCAGGTGCTCGAAGGCGCCAAACCCTGGCTGACGGGAAGCGCGCCGTCGCTGCGGGGCAAGGTGGTTCTCGTCAACTTCTGGACGTATTCCTGCATCAATTCGTTGCGGGCGCTGCCCTATCTGCGCGCGTGGAACGAACGGTACGGGGACAAGGGCCTCCAGATCGTCGGCGTCCACGCACCCGAGTTCACCTTCGAACGCGATCCGGCCAAAGTCCGCACGGCCACACGGGACCTGGGCGTCGATTATCCCAACCTCCAGGACAACGGCTATGCCGTCTGGCAGGCTTTCGGAAACGAAGGCTGGCCCGGTTTCTACTTCATCGACGCCGCGGGGCGGGTACGCGGCTACCGGGTCGGCGAAGGCAACTATGCCGAGGCGGAAGGGCTGATACGCAAGCTGCTGGCCGAAGCCGGCCATGACCTGTCGGCCGTTCCGCCTGCTTCGATCGCTTCGACCGGGGTGGAAGCACAGGCAGACTGGTCCCAGCTGCGCTCGCCCGAGACCTACATCGGCTATGCCAAGGCGCAGGGGTTCGCCGCTCCCGGCGGCACCGCGCGCGATGCCCCGCGCGTCTATCAGCCCGTGTCCTCGCTGTCCCTCAACCATTGGGACCTTGCCGGAAGCTGGACCGTGAAGCGTGAATTCGCGCGGCTAGACAAGGCGGACGGCGCCCTCCGTTTCCGCTTTCACGCACGCGATGCGCATGCAGTCCTTGGCGCGCCTGCCGATGGACAGCCGGTCCGCTTCCGGGTGACGATCGACGGCAAGGCGCCCGGCGCCGATCATGGCACCGACACCGACGCCGAGGGGTGGGGTGTGGTCCGTCAGGACCGTCTCTACCAGTTGGTGCGCCAGCACGGCCCCGTCATCGATCGCACGGTACGCTTGGAATTCGCCCGCCCGGGTGTGCAGGCCTATTCGCTAACCTTCGGGTGATCCGCCCCGGTTCTCGACCCACGATTGCCCCTCCCATGCCCGGCGGCCATCGTATAGATAGCCACATCTTGCCTCCTTGCGGCAGGATAGCGCGTGGCATTGGGGCAGATCGACATAGTGGCGGACTTTGAAAGTCAGGGACTCGGCGAACGGATCGCTTTCGGTCGTTTCTGCGTTCATCCCGGCAAACGCCTTCTCACGAAGGACTCCCGGCCCATGGAGATCGGCGGGCGCGCGTTCGATCTGCTCATGGCCCTGATCGAGCAACCCGGCCGCGTACTGTCCAAGCGCGAACTGCTCAAGCGCGTGTGGCCTGACGTCGTCGTGGAGGACGGCAGCCTGCGGTTCCATATGGCGGGCCTGCGCAAGCTGCTGGGCGAAGGTTCGGACGGCGGCGACGCCCGCTTCATCGCCACGCAGGTAGGGGTGGGCTATGCCTTCGTGGCTCCCGTCGAGCGGCTTGGACTGGAACCGCCACTGCCGGACCGTGCCGTCACCATGCCAGCGCCGCCCGAGGCGCAGGTCGGCGGGACTACCAATATCCCTCCGCCGCTACCGCACCTGATCGGCCGCGAAGGGGACCTCGATCTGCTGATCGCCCGCGTGGCCGACATTGCGCTGTTCACCGTCGTCGGCCCGGCCGGCGTCGGCAAGACCTCGCTCGTGATCGAGATCGGGCACCGGCTGACCGCGCGATTCAACGGGCGGGCCGTCTTCGTCGATTTCAGCATGCTGGAAAACCCGGCGCTCGTCCCGACGATGATCGCGGGAGCCATGGGCGTATCGGTGCAGAGCGGCGATCCGGCCGCGGCGATCATCGGCCATTGCGGCAGCGACCCGTTCCTGCTCCTGCTCGACAATTGCGAACATGTGATCGACGAAGCCGCCCGGATCGCCGAGCGCATCGTCGAACAGGCGCCGCACGTCCGCATCGTCGCGACTTCGCGCGAGCCGCTGCGGGTTCGCGGCGAGCACGTCCATCGGCTGGATGCACTCGATTATCCGCCGGACACGGACGCACTTACGCGCGAACAGCTGCTGGCCTATCCCGCGCTCCAGCTGTTCCACGAACGCGCGCGCGCTGCCGACAGCGCCTGGGAGATCGACGGGAACGAAGCCCGTCTGATCGCGGACATCTGCCAGCGACTGGACGGCATGGCCTTGCCGATCGAACTGGCCGCCGTGCGCGCCGCCACACACGGCATCGCCGCCACCGCCCGGCAAATCGGTGAGCGGTTCAGCCTTGCATGGTCGGGCCGCCGCACCGCGCAGCCGCGCCAGCAGACCCTGCGCGCGGCGCTGGACTGGAGCTACGATCTGCTCTCCTCGCAGGAGCGGGTCGTGCTCGACAGGCTGGCGGTCTTCGTCGGCCCGTTTTCGGTCGATGCCGCGCTGGAGGTGGTGTCCGACGCCGCGATCGGTTCGGACGAGGCTGCCATCGCGCTGGACGAACTTGCCGCCAAATCGCTCATCTCCGCCAATCGCGTTCGCGGCGCGGGCACGTACCGGCTACTGGAAATGACCCGTGCCTACGCGCGAGAGAAGCTGGCTGCACGCGGCGCCGACGATCATCGCACGGCCACTCGCCGCCATGCCCTGTTCTTCCTCTCGGAACTGGAAGCCCTGGCCGCGCAGGACAGCGCCGCATTCCAGGACGCCCGCGCCCTGCGCCCGCAACTCGGCAACATCCGCAGCGCGCTGGACTGGAGCTTCGGGCCGGCTGGCGACATCGGTCTCGCGGTGCGGCTTGCTGCGGCGAGCATGCCGGTGTTCCTCAATCTCTCGCACCTTGCCGAATGTCGCACCTGGGCGACCCGCGCGATCGCCGCGCTGGAACCGGCCCAGCGCGGCACGGTGGTCGAACTGGAATTGCAGGCCTCGCTGGGCATCGCCCTGATGTTCGCGCACAGCAACAGCCCCGAAGTGGGCAAGGCGCTGACCCGTGCGCTCGACGTCGCAGCCCTGATCGAAGACCATCGCAGCAGCCTGGGCATCCTGGCGCGGCTGCACATCTTCCATGAGCACGTCGGCGACTATGCCCGGACGATGGCTTGTGCCGAGCAAGCCATCGCCGTTGCCCAGGCGCTGGCCGACCCGGAGGCGCTCGCGATCGCCTACTCGCTTTCGGGCATCTCGCATTACCAGACAGGCGACCAGATCAGCGCCCGCCGCGATCTGGAACTGGCGCTGGAGAATAGTTCCGCCTCGCAGGGCGGCCGCTCGGTCGCCCACGGGTTCGACCATCGCAACCGCGCGAGCATCGCGCTGGCGCGCGTACTGTGCCTGTCGGGCGAGCCGGAGGCGGCGCGGCGCCTGGCGGAACGGACCGTGGCGGAGGCGGCCGCTCTCGACCATCCGGTCACGCATTGCATCGCGCTCATCTGTTCGATGTCGATCGACGTGTGGATGGGCGCGTTCACCCGCGCCCGCGAGACCTTGCCGGTCCTGCGCGATTGCGCAAGGGCCCATGCCCTGGCCCCGTATATCGCGGTGTCACAAGGCTTCGACGGCGAACTGGCACTGGAATTCGGACGTCACGCCGAGGCGGTGCAACTGCTGGAGGACAGCCTCCGGCAATTGCACGAAGCCCGATATGATCTGCTCACCACGCGCTTCTCGCTGGCGCTGGCGCGGGGTCTGGCCGCCGTGGGCAGGCTCACCGACGCGCGCCGGGTGGTGGACACATCGATCGCACGATGCATCGATACCGGCGAACGTGTCGCCCTGGCCGAACTGCTCAGGATCAAGGCCGCCGTCGCCAGCGCAGCGGGCGCCGTGGATGAGGCGCTTGCGCTGCTGGACGAGGCCGCGGCCATCGCCCGGTCGCAGGGCGCTCGCGCCTGGGAGATGCGCGTGGCCGCCGACCGGGCCGGGATGCCGGCCGGCGCGATCAGTCCGGGCGGTCCGGCAGCAGCGCGCTGAGCGCCTCGCCTTCGGGACCGCCGAAAACGGTCGCGCTGCTGACGTCCAGCCACCGCGCATGCGCAGCGCGGCGCTCGCCTTCCGCCTCGTCGAACGAAGCCAGCGCATCCGTGCCCAGCACCAGGTGGGCTGGCACATCCTCGCGCCTGGCCAGTTCGAGGATCACCTGCGCGATGCGGGCCGGGTCTCCCACCTCGTTGCCCGCGTAGGCCCTGATCCGCGAGAGCGTCGCGCCCACGCTGTCGGCGTAGTCGGGCAGCACTGCCGCGGCAGCGCCATGGCCAGCGGTCTGCGCCCAGTCCGTCCGCATCCCGCCCGGTTCGAGCGCCGTGATCCTGATGCCGAGATGGGCGACTTCGGCCCGCAGCACTTCGGTGAAGCCGCCGACCGCCCATTTCGCCGCCTGATAGGCCGACACGCCGGGCGTGCCTACCCGTCCGCCAACGGACGAGACGTTGAAGATGTATCCTTCGCGGCTGCGTCGCATGAACGGCAACACCGCGCGAGTCATGTTGACCACGCCGAACAAGTTGGTCTCCACTTCGGCGCGAAAATCGGCAGAGGACTTCTGCTCGAATGCCTCGAAGTGGCCATAGCCCGCGTTGTTCACCAGTACGTCGATACCGCCGAAGACCGCGACGGCAGCGGCAGCGGCCTCGGCAGTGCCCGTCTCGTCGGTTACATCGAGCGCGAAGGGCTCGAGGCGCTCGCCGTAAGTGATCTTGAGGTCAGCAAAGCTGGCCACATCGCGCGCGGTGGCGAGCACATTGCCGCCGCTTTCCAGCACAGCCGTCAGGACGGCGCGGCCAAGGCCGCGCCCGCTTCCGGTGATGATCCAAGTTTTTGTCATGTTATTTCCTTTTCGATGGCGGGGAATATTCAACGAGCAGGCTTCAGAATCGCGCGCGGTTCGAGGTACGCGTCGAGGCCATAGGCCCCGATCTCACGCCCGAGGCCGGATTGCCTGAAGCCGCCGAATGGTGCGTGGGGATCATGCGGCGCGCCGTTGATGACGACGCGTCCGGCCACCAGTTGCCGCGCGACCCGCATCGCGCGATCCTCGTCGGAAGACAGGACATAGGCCTGCAATCCGAAGTCGGAATCGTTGGCGATTGTCACGGCGTCGTCTTCGTCGTCATAGGCGATGACGCTCAGGACCGGGCCGAAGATCTCCTCTCGGGCGATACGCATGGTGTTCGTCACGTCGGTGAAGATCGTCGGCTTGGCGAACCAGCCTTTGCCCAGCCCCTCAGGTCGTCCCTCGCCGCCGGTCAGGAGCGTTGCGCCTTCTTCCTGCCCAAGCCGGATGTAGGACTGCACGCGCTCCCAATGCGCGGCGTTGGCCAGCGGACCGATGCGCACTTCCGGATCGGCCGGCGCGCCGACCTTGAGCCGTTCCGCTTCCACCTTCAGCCTTGCGGTGATCTCCGTCTCCCGAGAACGGGGCACGAGGATGCGCGAGCCTGCAACGCAGGCTTGTCCGCTGTTGGCGAAACCGCTCATCAATGCGGCGGGGATGGCGGCGTCCAGATCGGCATCGTCGAGTACGATGGTCGGGCCCTTGCCGCCCAGTTCCAGCACCAGCCGCTTCATCGTTTCGAGGGCGCTACGCTGGATGACCCTTGCCGCCGGGGTCGACCCGGTAAAGGTAATCAGCGCCACGTCGGGGTGCGCGGTCAGCGCCGCGCCGACCTCAGGCCCGGTGCCGTTCACGACATTGAGCACGCCCCTTGGCAGCCCCGCTTCGTGCAGGCATTCCAGCAGCACCTGCGTCTGGATCGCACTCTGCTCTGCTGGCTTGATCACGATGGTCGATCCCGAGCCGATCGCATGGGCCAGCTTGGTGGCAATGAAGCCGAAGTTGCTGTTCCACGGCGTGATCGCGCCGACGACGCCCAGCGGCAACATCGTTACCACGCTGGAACCTGCCGTCCGCTCGAAGGCATAGTTTTCGACCGAAGCGGCCATCACTTCGAAGATGGCGGCAGTGTTCTGCACCGAGAAGCCGGTGAAATAGGCCGGCGCGCCGTATTCCTCCGTCATTGCGGCGACAAGGTCGGCAGCGCGGGCCTTCACCGCGTCGCGCAGGCGGTGGAGCATGGCGATCCGCTGCGCCTTCGAAGTGCGGGACATGGCCGGAAACGCCCGCTTGGCCGCCGCCACCGCAATGCGCAGATCCTCCGCGTCTCCCAGTCGCACCGTGCCTATCCGCGCTTCGGTGGCCGGGTTGAAAAGGTCGAGGCATCGGGTGCCGTGCGGCGGCACGAAGGCGCCGTCGATGTAGATCCTGTCAATAGTGCGCATTGTCGTCTCCATTCGTCATCGACGATATGGCGCACGCCTCATGATCCGATTAGAAGCGCAATCGTAGACAGGCTGATGAGAGATATTGCGCAATGCCGAAAGCCAGTCTTGCCGAGCTGGAAGCCTTCGCCACGGTCGCACGCAGGGGCGGCTTTCGCGCCGCCGCGCGCGAGTTGGAGGTTTCCTCCTCCGGCCTGAGCCACGCGATCGCCGCGCTGGAAGAGCGCATGAACGTGCGGCTGTTCAACCGCACCACCCGCAGCGTCGTGCTGACCGCAGCAGGTGCGCAGTTCCTGGAGGAAATCCTCCCAGCCCTTGCTGCGATCGACGGCGCGATCGAAAATGCCGGAGAGCACGTCGGCGAGCCGTCCGGCGTGCTGCGGCTGAACATGGCCGCTGGCGCTGGACATTTCGTAATGGAGCCGTTGATCCAGGAGTACCTGAAGCGTTTCGCCCGGATGCAGGTGGAGATCGTCACCGAAGCCGCTCTGGTCGATGTCATCGGCAAGGGCTTCGATGCAGGTGTCAGGCTGCTGAATGCCATTCCGCCGGACATGATCGCGGTTCCCATCATACCGGACCTTCGCTTGGTTGTGGTCGGCGCGCCGGCCTATCTGCAGGGCCGTGCACCGCCCCTCGTCCCGCGCGACCTGCTGTCGCATGACTGCATCCGCTACCGTCTGGGCAGCGGGCGCATCTACCATTGGGAATTCGTACGAGACGGCGAGCGGATCGAACTGGATGTGCCCGGTCGCCTCATCGTCGATGACAGCGGCCTGATGCTCGACGCAGCCCTGAACGGCATGGGACTGGCCTACCTAGCGGAGCAAACCGTAGCGCCGCACGTCGAGGAAGGACGGCTGACCCGGCTTCTGGCAGACTGGATGCCAGCGGAACCGCCCTTGTGCCTCTACTATTCGGGGCGCCGCCAAGTCCCCGCCAAACTGCGCTTTTTCATCGATCTTGTCCGCAGCCATGCCAGGGAACTGAGACGTGCCTGACAGCGGCCTCGTTGCATCCTTTCGGTGATACTTGACTGATCGTTCCATAACCCCTATCTCGCACAGCATGGCAAGACCAAGGGAATTCGATCAGGACAAAGCGCTGAGCGCGGCCATGGCGGTATTCCGTGAATATGGCTTTGAAGGGACGTCGGCCGGGATGCTGGTCGAAGCGATGGGCATCGGGCGGCAAAGCCTTTACAACACGTTCGGCGACAAATGGCAGCTCTACCAGATGGCCCTGCGCCGTTATGCTGCCGATGAAACGGGCGAGCATATCGCCATGCTGCAAAGCAAGCCACGTGCTCTCGATGGCATAGTGTCGATGGTAGATCGCGTCGTCGCCAATGCCCGGGATGCCTGCTTGGGGGTCGGCTCGATTTGCGAGTTCGGCCGCAGCCGCCCAGAACTGGTGGCAATCCGCGACACGGCTGACCGTGCCATGCGGACGGTCCTGACCGCTACCATAGCGCGGGCGCAGGCCGAGGGTGACGTGGCTCCGGATTTGGCGCCCGATACCATAGCCTCGTTCATCGTTATGAGCTTCTCGGGTTTGCGGATTGCCGCGCGCGCCGGCGCAAGTAACGAAGACTTGCGTACGCTTGGCGATCTGGCCTTGCGCGCCTTGCGATAGGCGCGGGCGCGCCTTTTTATTTGCCTTATTATGGAACGCTCATTCAACAAAGGAAACTGGCATGCAAGCGATTATGATGACCGGAACGGGAAGCGCGGAAGCGCTCGAACTCGTGGATGTACCAGAACCGCATCCGGCGCCCGGTCCGGGCGAGGTTCTCGTTCGGATTGCCGCTGCGGGCGTCAATTTCATGGATATCGGCGTCCGCCAGGGCATGGCCTGGACGGAGATGCCCAACCCCAAGATCTTGGGTGTGGAAGGCGCGGGACACATCATCGCGGTAGGACCCGACGTTTTTATGGCGGTGGGCCAGCGTGTCGCTTGGGTCTACGCGCCGGGCAGCTATTCAGAGAAGATCATACTGCCCGAAGCGGCACTCGTGACGATCCCTGATGAGGTGGACGACAGAACCGCGGCCGCGGTCATGATGCAGGGGCTCACGGCAAGCCATTTCGCCACCGATTTCCACCCGATGCAAGCGGGTGAAATCGCCCTCGTTCATGCGGCGGCAGGGGGAGTCGGGCTGCTGCTGACACAGATCATCAAGATGCACGGAGGGAGCGTCATCGGCCGGGTGTCGAGCGCCGACAAAGTAGCAATCGCGATGGAAGCGGGCGCGGACCATGTGATCGTGGACACCAAAGGCGATTTCGCTTCGCAGGTGCTGGCACTGACCGGCGGCGAAGGCGTGCATGTCGTTTACGACGGATCTGGGCCAACGACGTTTCAGGGATCGATCGATTCCCTGCGCCGCAGCGGTACGTTCTGCTGGTACGGCCCCGTCCTGGGCGGCCCGGGCCCACTCGACATCATGAGCCTGCCGCGAAGCATCAAGCTCGGCTACGCGACTTTCTTCGACCATATCCATAGCCCCGAACTGCTTCGCGAGCAGGCCGCGCGCCTGTTCGATTGGGTCGTGCGCGGAGATCTTAAGGTCCGGATCGGCGGCATCTATCCACTGGCGGATGCCTCTCGCGCGCACCGCGACATGGAAAGCCGGGGGACCACCGGCAAGCTGCTGCTGATCCCCTGATTTTCCCAAGCATCATTTTCCAGAAAGGAACTGCCATGAATATCGAACCCAATACCAAGACGGCTCTTGTCTTCGGCGGATCACGAGGCATCGGAGCCGCTGCCGTCAAGAGGCTGGCGCAGGACGGCTATGTCGTCGGCTTCACATATGCCAATAGCAAAGAGCAGGCCACGGCACTGGTCGAGGCTATCGCGTCCAAAGGGGGCGAAGCCCTGGCGGTCCGCGCCGACAGTGCGGACGCTAGCGCGATATCCGCAGCGGTGGTGCAGTTCATCGACCGTTTCGGAAAGATCGACCTCGTGCTCGTCAACGCAGGCCTGTTTCGCATGAATACGATCGATGCAGTCGGGCTGGATGAACTGGACAGCATGCTCGCCGTGAACGTTCGAGGCGTCTATCTCTCGATCCAGGCCGCCGCACCGCACATTGTCGATGGCGGCCGCATCGTCACGATCGGCAGCAATGTGGCGATCCGAACCGGCTTTCCCGGATCGAGCGTGTACCAGATGACGAAAGGCGCGGTCGCCGCCATGGTCAAGGGCGTGGCGCTGGATCTGGCGCCTCGCCGGATCACGGTCAACAATATCCAACCGGGTCCTACCGACACCGACATCAATGCGGACTCCATCGACATGCTGTCCCAGATGAGCCCGCTAAAACGTGTGGCAAAGCCGGACGAAATCGCTGGATTGGTGTCTTATCTGGCCCGCGAGGAAGCAGGATATCTGACTGGCGCCAGCCTGACAATCGATGGCGGCTTTACGTTGTAAGTGGCGTTTATCGGCCGCTTCGCACCCGTGCCTCAAGAAATGTGCCGGGCGTCAGCACCCGGCACTCACATTCCAAACATTTGCACGCATGAGTGCCCGCTCAAATCCGAGACACGCTGTTTTCGAAGTGTTCGCAAACGACCATTTTTCCTAAGCCCAGCCCATCACAGCCGACCCTTTGTGGCCGTTCAGCCATCGAATTTGCGTTCCCAGGTGCGGTCGGTCTGCTTACCCTGCTTGGACGCCCACGATGTGGTCGAGGAGAGACTGACAGGTTTACGTCGGATGGCCCAATGTGGCTACCGCTATAAGAAACACCTGATTTTCGTGCTGTGTCGCAATGACGCGCAATTTTCAGCTGTCCTATCTCTCGCGATGGCACTTTACAGATGATCCCAGAGTGCCCGCGTGGGTCGCCGACCCGTCGGGCGCGAACTGAGCCCCGCCCGGCGTAAGGTGCCATCGTTGCGCGGTCGGGCCAGATCAGCCTTCGGGTGGGGGCGATGCCTCGAGGGCGACACGGGCCGCCGCCCCTGTAAGATCGTGGCCGGACATGCCTTCGGCCACGAACTTGTCGAGCGCCGCCCACATGGCGGGCATCAGCGTGATCGCTTGCCCGCCACGACCGGACAACATCAAGAGGCCCATCGCCTGGGCATCGCGCAGCATCTGACGCACATGCGTGCGCGAGATGGCAAAGCGGCGCGAAAGGCCCTCGAACGAGGTCGGCCGCCCATCTTCGCTATCGAGCACAAGCTGGGCCAGTACCAAAAATCCCGCGTCGCGTGTGGCGAACAGTAGGATGGCCGGATTGCCCAGCAGCACCGTGGCCGAACGCGGGATGAAGGCAAAGGCAATGCGTCGCTGCGCCAGCTGAAAGGCACGGTCACGCGCAAGCGGGCGGCTATGGTCGTCTTGCGGATAAAGCAGGGCGAGCGGCCGATAATGAGCCAGCAGCCAGGCTTCGTCGTGGGCGAGCATGGCGGGCGAAGGGGTTAGCAGGCGCACACGCGCGTCGCCGGTCAGCGCGTTCTTCTCAACGAATCCCACTGACGCAAGCCGGGCAACAAGCTGCTCGATCTTGCGGTCGCTCGACTGGCCAAAGGGCTTGAGCACGCGTTTGAGGTTGGCAAGCGTGGGCCAGGTCGTGCGGTCGGCCGTATCGTACGCGGCCAGCAGGCAGATCAGTGCCCCGAACACCACCTGCCGCGCCCCTTCGAGCAGCAGTTTGTTGAGAAAGGCATCCTCGCCGTATAGCGCCAGGAGGCTTTCGAGATAGAGCCGGCGCGCCTGGGCGAAGTCGGGATGGGCCAGGATCGCTTGGGCGGTGCGATAGGGCACGCCGAATTCGGCATCATGAATGTGGTCGAGAGCAGGCTGACGGGTCATGCATGACTTTCTTTTCAAGACCGGCGTGTCAATTGCGGCCGCGCAGATGCACGCAATAATCTCCATTTCGCCCAGTGGTAAAGACGATTAGCAATATCGGGACACACGGCGCTTGAGCCTGCGCGCCTCGTGGGGGAATAGTCATGAATGTCCATGAAATAGCGCCGACCCAGGCAGGGCGGCGAATAGATACGCTCGACCTTTTGCGGGGTTTCGCCATCTGCGGCATCCTTCTGATGAATATTCCCGTCATGGGGGGTATCGGCTTTTCGCAAGGGTTGCCCAGGCCCATGCACTGGAATGCCGACTGGATTGCCATGGTTCTCCAGTTGCTGTTCTTCGAAGGGACGATGCGTGGGCTGTTTACGGTGCTGTTTGGCGCTGCGATGCTCCTGATGCTGCGTGGCGCCAATGGTGCAGGTTCCGACGGTGAGGAGCCGGAGGCCAGGCGCTTCGATGTCTGGGCGCGCCGCTGCCTGGCGTTGATGCTGATGGGTGTCGTGCAGTGGGCGGTGTTCCTGTGGCCCGGTGAGATCTTGTGGAACTATGGCCTTTGCGGCCTGTTACTGCTGGGTTTCCGGACTCTGCGGGTGCGTGCGTTGCTGGTCTGGGCCGGGGTGTTCCTGGCAGGCCTGTCTCTGGTGACCGCCGTTACGCGCTATGAGCAGGCCGATCTTCAGCGTACCAGCCTTGTCGCACAGGAAGCCAAGGCCGCCGGCCATGCCCTGAGCGAAGAGCAGAGCGAAGCGATCAAGCAAGTCGCAGCGATGCGTGCGATGATCCATCCCGATGCGGCAGCGGCCAAGGCCGAAGTCGTCCAGCGCACCAGTCTGCCGGGGGGCTGCGCTGGTCGCTGAACATGTGGGCTGAATTCAATCTTTCGGCGAAAGGCTGGGAGACGGTGGCCGAAAGCCTGGGCTTCATGTTGCTGGGCATGGCGTTGTTGCGCACCGGCACCCTGAGCGGCCAGGCGCGACCGGAGCTGTATTGGCGACTGGTGGCGATCGGTTATCCGCTAGGGCTAAGCTTGCGCGCGGTGGGACTGGCTTATTCGGCGCGCATGGGATTCGATATCGAGCCGGAGATGGCAATCCCCCTAGCCAACGCGCTCAGGGGCGGCTTTTATGAAGTTGCGCGTCTGGCGATCATGTTCGGGCACCTGGGGCTGATCGTTGGGCTTTATCAACGCGGCATGCTAGGCTTGGCTTGGCCGGTGCGTGCGATGGGGCGCATGGCGCTCACGATCTATTCGCTCCAGTCGATCCTGACCTCGCTGCTGTTCTACGGGTTCGGGCAGGTCGGTCATTTCGGCTTTGCCGCTATGGTGGGCATCGCGGTGGCCATCTGGCTGGTTACTTGCGCCTTTGCCGTATGGTGGCTTTCGTTCAACGCCATGGGGCCGGCAGAATATGTGCTGCGCCGCCTGGCCTACGGCGCGCGGCTCGGCCGCGGGCGCCAACTGACGGGGAGAGGCATGGAACCGGTCCATGCCGCCTAGAGCGGGCCAGGCCTGACAGGCTAATTAGTTGCGGAGATGGTTCCCACACACCTCAATGGCCATGACCCCTGAATGCACGAGATAGTTTCTACCAGCTTGCTTACTTGACAATAGATAAACTGCCACTCTGTACACATGAGAATAGGGGGATATTCATGCAGACCGATCGCCGAACCTTTCTGATGGCCGGTGGAGCAGCCCTTGCCATTTCGACGACCGGCCGGTTGATGGCGATGCCGGTCGCAACCAAGCCCATGGTCGCGCGCATCGAGCCGGCAACCGACAATTATTGGGGTACCAAGGTCACCGACAATTACCGTTGGATGGAAAACTCCAAAGACCGCGACTGGCTGCCTTTCCTGCGAACGCAGAATGATCATACCCGCGCGATGATCGATGCCATTCCCGGCCGCAAGGCGCTGGGCGAGCGCATCTCGGCCCTGTCCGGCGATGCCGCCACTACGTCGAAGGTCGTGCCAGCGGGCGACTGGCTCTTCTACGAGCAGCGCCCCGTGGGTGCGGACAATTTCAAGCTGTTCCTACGAGGCCCCGACGGCAACGTCCGCACTCTGATCGATCCCACCGTCATGAAGGTCGGCGACGCCCATGTCTCCCTCGACTGGTGGGAGCCTTCGTTCGATGGCAAACATCTGGCCTATGGCCTTTCTCCCGCCGGCTCCGAAGCGTCTGTGCTGCACATCATGGAGGTGGCGACCGGCACCATCCTGCCCGAACGGATCGAAAAGACCGATTGGGGCGTCACTGGCTGGCTGCCCGATGGCAGCGGCTTTTTCTACATCGCGTTCGTCAATGAGCGCGGCACGCCGCAATTCTACCTCAATGGCGAAAACCGGCTCCACATTCTGGGCACGGACCCCAAGACCGACAAGCTGATGGTGAAGCGCGGTCAGTGGCCGCAAATCCCGATGGAGGAGACACAGGCCGCCTTCATTGCAACAACCGAAGGCTCATCCTCAGTTCTGATCGCTGTGTTCGATAGTCGCACCGAAAAAGCACTGTGGACAGCGGACCTCGCTGATTTCATCAGCGGGAAGGGCTTGGTGAAGCCGGTCTGCGGCTTTGCTGACCTGATCGTCGCCCAGGCGGTCGACAAGGACGACCTCTATTTGTTGTCGAACAAGAGCAATGACCGTGGCCGCCTGCTCCGAACCTCGGCCAAGGCACCCGACCTCACCACCGCACATGAAGTGGTACCAGAGGGCGCGGCGGTGCTGGAAGACGTCCATGTGGCGCGCGACGGGCTATTCCTGTCTTTCATGGATGGCGGTATTCAGAGCCTGTCGCGTCTATCGGGGAATAAGGTGACGCCCATCGCCATGCCCTTTGATGGGGCGATCGACGGCGTGTTCACCAGTTCGGCGTTGGACGGCGCCTATCTCCGTCTGGCGGGCTGGCTGGAACCCAGCGGCATCTGGCGCATCGACACAGCGGGCAAGGTCACCGACACCGGCATCACGCCCCGGCCGCCCATCGACACCAGCCCTTATGAAGCAAAGCGCTCTTTCGCGACCGCAAAGGATGGGGTGAAGATTCCTTACACGCTCATCTATCGCAAGGGTATGAAGCGCAGCGGCGCCAATCCGGTGCTGGCGACCGGCTATGGTGCCTATCAATATTCGGCAACGCCGCGCTTCGGGGCCAGCCTGCTGCCTTTCCTCGATGCGGGCGGCGTCTATTGCAATGCCAATGTGCGCGGCGGCGGCGAATATGGGCGGGACTGGCACAAGGCGGGACAAAAGGCGACCAAAGCCAACACCTGGCGGGATCTGATCGCGGTGTGCGAAACGCTGATCGCCGACAAGGTCACCAGCCCAAAACATCTGGCAATCAGCGGCACGTCGGCTGGCGGGATCACCGTGGGCCGCGCGCTGACCGAACGACCGGAGCTGTTTGCGGCGGCGATTTCGGACGTGGGGTGGACCAACCCGATCCGCTATGTCGCGGAACAGAATATTTTTGACATCGACGAATGGGGGCCGATGGTGGACGCCGCCAGCTTCAAGATCATGTACGACATGGACGCCTATCAGGCGATAAAGCCCGGCACGCCTTATCCGGCGGTGCTATGCGTAACCGGCGCCACCGACCCCCGTGTAGCCCCTTGGCACGTCGCCAAGTTCGCCGCCCGTCTGCAGGCCGCAACATCCAGCCGCAACCCGGTGCTGCTGCGCGTCGATTTCGATGCCGGACATGGCGTGGGATCGACCCGCACCCAGCGTGATGCACTGGCCGCGGATATCTATTCCTTCGTGCTGTGGCGCGCAGGGATCAAAGCGTTCCAGCCGGTCTGAGGGAAGCCACGGGGACGACCGCGCCAACACTTCCACGGCTCCCAAAACTGATAACATTCCCGTTGAAACGACCCTTGTCGGTCGCTCGGGTGCCGATCTTAAATCCTTAGGTGCAGACAGTCCGCTATTCTACGTCGTCAACTTCGTTCGCTTTTTTTGCGGCGATCTTAGCGCTCTCGGCCTTTAGCGGGCGCGAAACGGGGCATACTTCCTGCGCGTAAGTGTTGAGCGTGTTGAGCAGATTGTCTGGCACCAGCCGGTAGAACACGAACTGCCCCCGCTTCTCGCTGCTGACCAGTCCGGCATTTTCCAGCACGGCGAGGTGCTGGGATACCGCAGGCTTGGACATTTCGAAGCGCGAAGCGATATCGCCGGCGCTGAGCTCGGCATGGCTCAGGTACGCCAGAATCTTGCGGCGCGGGGTGGAGGCCAGAGCTTCGAACACTTTCTGCATGAGGCGTATTTAAGGAATGAGCTAATCACTTGACAAGGCCTCTCGATTAATTAAGCAATGAGTTAATTACCTCGGAGATTGCAATGCCCGATGTGTCCCCCAGCCAAGCCCCATCCGCTTCTTCCGAAACGACGGTGAATAGCCTGACCGAAATCGCCGGCTGCAGCCCGGTCGAAGGGACGGTGCGATGGGATCCGGTCCATTCGATCTGGAACGGGGGCATGCTGATCATATCGCTCGTCCTGGCCCCGATTTTTATCAGTTGGTCGGCCTTGGCCGTATTCCTTGTGCTGACGGGGGCATCGCTTCTGCTGGGGCACAGCATCGGCTTCCATCGTCTTTTGATCCATCGCAGCTTTGCCTGCCCGCTCTGGCTGGAGAGAGTGCTGGTGTGGATCGGCACGCTGGTCGGCATGAGCGGGCCGTTCTGGATGATCCGCACGCATGACCTGAGGGACTGGGCGCAGCGGCAGTACGATTGCCACGATTACCTCGCGCATCGGCGCCCAATGCTGATCGACGCGTGGTGGCAGCTCCATTGCCGTCTGGAACTGGTGGCCCCTCCGGCGTTCGACCTCGGGCGGGCCGGGAAGGACCGCGTCTACCGTTTCCTTGAGCAGACCTGGATGGTTCAGCAGCTTCCGGTGGGCATGGCGCTGTATCTCGCCGGAGGCATGCCGTGGGTGATATGGGGTGTGTGCGTTCGGGTCAGCGTTTGCGTCTCCGGCCACTGGTTCGTAGGGCACGTCGCCCACCGGCGAGGGCCGCAGTCATGGCTCGTGGAAACCGCGGGCGTGCAGGCCCACGATGTGCCCTGGGCGGCAATACCAACCATGGGCGAGGCCTGGCACAATAATCACCATGCCTTCCCGGGCTCTGCGCGGATCGGCCTTTACCCCGGGCAAAGCGATTGGGGCTATCGGGTGATCGAAGGGTTGGTGAGGATGGGCCTCGTCTGGGACGTCGTCACGCCCGAAATTATGGCCGAGCGCAAGGAACTGCGGCCGGCGGTATCACAAGGCCGGCCCGAAAGACGGCTTTCGCAAGCTGCGACGGCCTGAGCCATGCGCAAGCTGCTCTCCTTCGACGGGCGTATCGCACCGCTGGCCTATGTGCTGGCGGCGCCGATCCTGCTGCTCTTGCAAAACCTGATGGTCGCGCTCTGCTATCGCTGGCAAGGCGCGGCGCTGAATGCTGATGCTTGGTTCTGGCTTCTTCCGCTGCGTCGTCTGGCACAGATGCCAGGTGTCACCGCCACGCAGGCCGCGACGGTATTCGCGCTGGCATTCGTGATCGCCTGGGCATTGGCGGCCCTTTCGGTTCGCCGCGCGAACTGGTCCGGGCGCGGGTACAGGCTGAGCCTGTTCGCCATCTTTCCCGTGTTTCAGATCATCGTCGTCACAATCCTCTGCGCGATGCCACGGCTGTCCGAAACTTCGGAGAAGCAACAAGGCGATGAGGTTGATCGGGCGCTGGTCCTGCAAGGCGTTCTGGCGGGCGTAGCGATCATCGTCGTCGCCGTCCTGATCTCGGCACTGACGCTTGGGGCCTACGGGTGGGGCCTCTTTGTTGCGACGCCCTTCGTGGTCGGAATGACGACCGGCTATATCGTGAACCGCCGGGTCCCGCAGACCGGAGCGCGGACCATGGCGCACGTCCTAGCGGCTGGTGCCCTGGGCGGGCTTGCCTTGCTCATGTTCGCCTTGGAAGGGTTCATGTGCATCGTCCTGGTCGCACCGCTCGGCTTGGCTGCGGCAGCGCTAGGCGGCGCTGTTGGCCGGGCGATCGCTTTGCTCGGACATGACGGCAGCAGGCCCGTGATGTCCGTCGCGATACTTCCAGCCCTGTTCGCGCTTGAAGCAAGCATGCCGCCCGCGGTGCCCATCGAAACGATCGAGAGCATAGATATCGCGGCATCGCCGGACGCGGTGTGGCATGCGATCACCAGCGAAGCGCCCATCGGCATGTCGCCGGGCCTGCCCGGAGTTGCGGGGCTGGCCTACCCTGTCCGCAGCAGTCTTATGGGCGAAGGCGTAGGCGCCACGCGCCTTGGCGTGTTTTCGACAGGGACTGCCGTGGAACGTGTGACCGAATGGAAGACGGGCCGCGTGCTGGCCTTTACCGTCCTTTCACAGCCTCCGGCCATGGAAGAGATGAGCCCCTATCGCCATCTGCATACCCCGCACCTGACGGGGTATGTCGTCACCGGAGACACCAAGTACGTCCTCTTGCCCCTCCGCAACGGCGGCACGAGACTTACGCTGGAGGCGCAGACCGTGCTGCGTATCGACCCGATCGCCTATTGGGAGCCGATCGCCCGTATCGCCTTCCATTTGAACGTTCGGCGGGTGCTCAAGAGCGCCAAAGTAGAGGCCGAGCGGCCAATTATCGAATGAACGAAAAGCCGTTGCCGGGGTAGGCCGGTTCGAGACGTGATCGATGGTATCGGCGGCCCGCGACCCTTGTCGGTCGCTCAGCGCTCCAGTTTCGCCCCCCAACAACGGACCGGCCGCTTACCCATCGTCCTACCGAGAGGATGGCCGTGAAGAGACCTCCGGTTTCGGGCGCTTCGCACTAGTCAGGGGCTGTCTTTCTGGTCAGGAATCCCTGCATAGAAAGCCACGCGATGAATTCGTCTAGCACGAGCGTGGTCGTGGTGTTTGGCTTTCCGAGCCCGAAACCATGGCTCCCCTGCTGGTAGCCATGAATTTCTACCGGCCGCTTGGCTGCGAGCCAGGCCTGCGCAATCGGAAAGCCCATGGAGGGAAACAGGGGATCGTCGAGAGCGATTGCATCGAACATCGGCGATGCGTCTCTCGGAACGTCGATCTTTGCCTGCGGGCCATAGATGTACCCGAAGAAAGCAGGTCGTTCGCCCGACTTCGCGGCAAGGACGATCTGGAGCGAGGTCATGGCGCCAGCCGAAAAACCGATCATGCCGACGCGGGCGGGGTCGACGCCCCATTTGGCGGCATGTTCGCGCACCATCTTCAGCGCGGCAAGGCCATCTTCAGTCGCCTGCGGATTGGTCAACACCGGTTGCTTGGTCGGATCGGGAATGCCCTCCATCATCTTGGCCCAAACATATTTGCCGGCTTCGGCTTCGTCCTTGGGGGTTGGCAGGAGGCGATATTTAAGAACGAACGCGGCAATACCGCGGTCTGCAAGGGCCTGAGCTACATCCCAGCCCTCGTGCGACATGGAAAGCGCCATGAAAGCGCCGCCGGGCGCCACGATCACAGCGGCGCCGGTCGCTTTGGCGGGATCGGGAAGAACAGGGGTCAAGGTGGGCCGAGTGACATTGCGGACCGCATAATCCTTACCGAAGTATCGGGCCCAGTTCTCGTTGGCGGCAGATCCGGGCGTCTTGGCGCCATAGAGCGGGATGGCGCCTGTCTCGACCGGCGCGCTTGCCGGAGCGGGGGCAGGATAGTCGGCGGGCTGCGCAGCAGCACTCCCTGCTGCTGTTACGCATACGGTTGCCATAACAAAATATGCGGATTTGCCAGTTGCCATCCACGATCTCCCCTGTTGTTTGGGAGGTGAATGACATCTAGAAACGTAAAAGGTCAAATACGCTTTTTTTGCAATTCCATAGTAATTTCCTATACCTTCGGGCCTTGCACAGATGCTCGCCGGTCGGCTGTGCCAACACTGCGTCGTCAAACTTCGCCAGGCATCACCAAGCTACGACGCGGCAGAGCTGCATTGTAGATTTCCCGCTTCGTTACACAGTAACTATTCGGGGGTCGCCATATGAAGAACGACCCTTTAAAGACGCTCAGCCGCCGATTTTTCGTTCCCAGATGCAGTCGTTCTACTTCCCCCTCTGTATTCCGAAAAGTGGCCGTAATGGACCGGAGGATGCCCGGATGCTAACTCCGGATCGTCCTCATTCGCTTGGGTTTAGCCCACCTCGCGAGTGATCGTCATCTTCTAGGTGATGAGCGCGAAGCGCGATCTGTAAGAGCCGTAACCGAATTCCGGCCCCCGCCACGCTGGGGGATCCGGATGGCCTCGACTCTTCTCCAAGCCAATCAGGCTGCAGTCTGCAGCCCGGATTGGTCGTCCAGTTTCGCGCCCCGCATGGCCGCCGGGCGGTTTCGGCAACGCTCGACATAGGCATCAAGCGTATCGTCGGCCGGAAAGGCGTGACGACCGAAGGCAAGCGCGCTGCCGATGAGCACGTCAGCCACAGTGAAATCGGCGCCCATCACATAGGGCCCTTGCGTCAGTACGGTGCGCAACCGCGCTAGCACGGCGTCACGATTGCGCTGCGGCTCCGGCGCTCCTTGGAGAGTGCCTGAAAGGCCCGCGAACAGCGCCTGCTCGAACTCTGTCGCATACCAAGCGATCCAGCCAAGATACTCGCCGCGGCGCAGATCACCGATTGCCGGCGCGAGTGCCGCCTGCACAAACGCGTCGGCTAGGTAGAGCGCTATCGCCACGGATTCCGTGATCAGCGCGCCGTCATGAAGGATCGCGGGCACGCGCTTGTCGGGATGTGGGTTCGCTGGATCGGGCTGCCCTTCACCGGTCATGGGCCGGAAGATTGTGACCGGCCGGATCTCGTAGGCGGTCCCCAATTCCTCCAGCAGCCAGATGATCCGGGAAGACCGCGATTGCGGAGCGTGGAATAGAGTAATCATAGATATCTCCTCAACGAGCATTCGCCCCGACGACCAGCGCGTTGAGGCATTTCCACTTGTACGGCAGCCCTGCTGCCAGCATTCTGTCAGCAGGAGACCGACCCCGTGCGCAGAGCAGACAGATTGTTCCAGATCATTCAGATATTGCGCCGCTCTACCCGGCCGGTAACGTCGGGCGAGATCGCCCAAGAACTGGAAGTTTCACAGCGCACGGTCTACCGCGACATCGCGGATCTGATCGCGCAGCGCGTGCCGGTGCGAGGTGAGGCCGGTTTCGGCTACATTCTGGACGACGCCTTCGACATGCCACCGCTTATGCTGACGCCGGACGAAATCGAGGCCGCAGTGCTGGGCGCACAGTGGGTCGCCGGGCGCGGCGATCCCGCGCTGGCGAACGCAGCGCGCGATCTGATCGCCAAAATCACCAGCGTCGTGCCCGAACGGCTCCGCCCGATCATCGCCCATCCCGCGATCGGAACACGGCCCATTACAGCCCCGGCATCGGACCGCATCGATCTGGCGCAAACCCGCTTATGGATCAGAGACGGCCGCAAGATCGAGATCGACTACCTCGACCAGCACGGCGTCAACACCGTGCGCATGATCTGGCCAATCATCCTGGGCTTTCTTGACGACACCCGCATGCTCGCAGCTTGGTGCGAACTGCGTCAGGATTTCCGTCACTTTCGCGCTGATCGAATAGTGGCGGCCAGATTTGTCGATGAACTCTACGACAGTCGGCCGGGAACGCTCCGCCAGCGTTGGAAACGGGATATGGAGAAGAGGCGAAATCTCGAGGGCAAAAGTCGAGCCGCAAGCGCTGCAGAACGCTCCGCCAGAACGTATTAACCCAAGTCAATTCTACCTGAGCGCACCTTGCACCCGTCAGACTGCAACCCACCTATTGTGCAGCGCAACATAAATGGGCGCAGTTGCACCGGAACAGCGGCCCTGACCCGAAGGAATTGGCATGCGGAAGATTTCCGACACGATCAACAGGCTCGCAGCTCTGCGCTTGGCTGGAACCGCAAATGGTTTTTCCGCAGTGAGCAGCCGCCTGACGCCATTGTCGGATTTCGGCTCGAATCCCGGCGCATTGAACGGACACGTCTACATCCCCCAAACGCTGGCACCGAACTCGGCGCTCATCGTCGTCCTGCATGGCTGTACCCAGAATGCAGGAAGCTACGACATCGGCGCGGGATGGTCGGATATGGCGGACCAGCACGGGTTTGCCCTGCTTTTCCCGGAGCAGCAGCGCCAGAACAACCCCAATCTATGCTTCAACTGGTTCTCGCCGGGAGACAACCGGCGCGATGCGGGCGAGGCGCTCTCGATACGGCAGATGGTCGCCGCCGTTACTGCTCGGCACGAGTTGGACCCCGCTCGCGTTTTCGTGACTGGCCTGTCGGCAGGCGGTGCGATGACGTCGGTCATGCTTGCGGCCTATCCGGAGATCTTCGCAGGCGGCGCGATCATCGCTGGTTTGCCCTACGGATGCGCCAGTACAGTCCCGCAGGCGTTCGACCGAATGCGCGGGCACGGTATGCCGAGCACTTCGCAGCTGTCGGCGCTGGTTCGTGCGGCTTCGGACTACAAAGGAACGTGGCCCACCCTCTCGATCTGGCATGGAACCGCCGATGCGACCGTGAGCTACGGCAATGCGCAGGCCATCATCGACCAGTGGCGGCCGTTGCACCGCACGCGCGCGGCGCCCGACCATGTCGAGGTTATCGGCGGCCATGGGCGCCGCGCCTGGACCGATGCATCCGGTCGCGAAGTGATCGAGGAATACACCATCCAGGGCATGGGCCACGGAGTCCCGCTCGACACCCTGAGCGAAGATGGTTTCGGAATGAGCGGTGCCTACATGCTGGAGGCGAACATTTCCTCGACGCTGCACATCTGCCGCTTCTGGGGACTGGTTCAAGCGAATGGCAAAGGGGCTGCCAGGATTGTAACGAAGCCTGCGCCCGCCCCGCGCGAGCAGGCAGTGGCTTATGACGCGATCAGCAATGCAATGCCGCCGATTTTTGCACGTGGCACCTTCACCCATGGCCGAGATACCCATCGCGCCGGCGGCGTGCGCAAAATCATCGAAGACGCACTGCGGAGCGCAGGATTGATGCGATGATGGTCGGTGACCTGATAAACGCGTTCCCCCGAAGCGATTGATCAGGTCCAACGCGATCAACCCATCCACGGAATCAGAGCAAGGGCCCCAAAATCCGTAATGTCGGCGACTTCAAGCTATGGGATCAGTCGGCTGTCACGATCGAATGTTCAAGTCGCATGTCGTCGAGCAGATGTTCGATCGCAGCGCGCTGCGCATCTGTGCCGCTGGGCCTGAACTCCCAATTGCAATGGGGATGGGTCTTCGTATCTCGCACGATGACCTTTCCAAGCGCATGCCGCCATGTCTGCGAGGTACCCCCCCTTTCCCGGATAAGGCGAGCTACAAGCAGGTGTTCAAGATCGGATGCCGTCATACCGACCGCTTAGCCGCTGTAGGCGGCTAATCAACCAGGGCTTTTCACGCGGACTTGACGGATCAACTGCAGGCATCGAGGACAAACTGCGGAACCGCAAACGTCGGTCCGGTCGGCGGTACCGTCACCGCAATTGGCTATCTTTACTGCCTCGTCGGTTGATGCGGGAATGGACGACAGTCTTATCGCGTAGCCCTTGGCAGGCTACGCAGGTCCGTGCGCCCGGCAGGGCCTCGCGCCGACGAGCTGGGATGCTTTCCCCACAGTCTTCGCAATGCTCCAGCCCCTCACCAGCGGGCATTCGCGCGCGGGCGCTGAGGACCGCGTCACTTACGGTGTCATCAATCTGATCTTGCACGGCGCCATCGCGCGACCATCCACCGGCCATAACCGTTTCCATTCATTTTCTTGGCCTGACGTGGGAACCCAAAGCGTGTGGTTCAATGCTGGCTCGTCATTGCGCTCCAGCTACCGGGTCATGGCGATGGCAAGCGGTGGCCTCTTCGGCAACAACCGCCGTCAGGTTTTTCTGCAACGCTGCCGCGCTTATCCGGTGTGGATTGGCGGCACGCACAGTTCTAAAATCGTATTGATCAAAGTTAATTTCGGCGGTTCCGTCGCTTCGCTTCTCTTCTCCCGGAGTTACCTCAATGTCCGGACGATAGTCGTTCCGACTTTTCGACAGGAATGACCATGAACGAGACCTCTCACGATATTTCGACGCTCAACACGCTGATCGCGACCACCATCGACAGCGTCGAGGGATACACTGAAGCAGCCAAGGACAGCGACAGCGGGCGGTTTGGTTCTATCTTCACGAGCCGCGCGAGCGAGCGGCGCGAAGTCGCGTCTCGGCTGCAGCAGGAGGTTGTCCGCCTGGGCGGCCGGGCGGAAGACGACGGTACGATGCTGGCAGGTGCGCATCGCATGTTCCTCAACCTCAAGGCCTCGATGACCGGGCACGACGACAAGGCGATCGTCAACGAGGTCGAGGCTGGCGAAGACCACATCAAGGCCAAGTTCGAGGATGCCCTCGGCGACCGTCAACTGTCGCCCGAAGTTCGCCAGTTGATCGAGGCCTGCTATGCTTCGGTCAAGGCGGGGCATGACGAGATGCGCGACATCAAGCACGCGATGCAGCGTTGAATGAAGGTGGGCCGACGAGCAAGTCCCGTCGGCCTACACCTTTTCGTGGGCGTTTTCAGACAGCCATGCGCGCCTGAGCGATCTCGGCAACAGTCGGATCCCTGAACACGTGGATCGAGCCAGCCGTCACCGCAATCAGTCCCATCTGTTCGAAATCGGCAAGCCAACCGCACATGGGCCACTGCCTCCATCTCGCCCGGAATATCCGCGCATTGCGGATGATGTCTTGAAAATGCTGCAGCGGTGGATCGAACGTATCGTGAAATTGATGGAAAGCACCCGGACCACCCATGAAGACCAGCGGTAGATCCGCCTCGCGTGCGCGGAACCCGAAATCGGTATCCTCCGCTCCGTAACCGGCGAATGCTTCGTCAAACCCTTCAAGGGCCATGAAAGTATCTCGCCGAATCCCGAACACCAGCGACCAGAACAGTCCCGCGTCAGACACGTTACGCAATCCACTCTCGGGGAAGCAGCGCGCAGGATGGTCTGATGATCGCCGCAGCAGATCGGCCTCCTGCCACGGCGATCGGGTATCGCCGGGGCCAAGATAGCGAACATGCCCGCAGATGAGAGCATCGAGCTCCTCAATGCTCTTGGCCATCGCTTCCACAAGCCCCCGCATTGGAATGCAATCAACATCCAGGAACAGCAGCCCATCACCGCTTGCGGCTTGAGCCGCAGCATTTCGTGCGGCTGCCAGCGGCAGCCCGCTCCCTTCACGCCGCAGGACCTGCACTGGTAATGGTAAATCCGCGACATCGACCGGCGCCGTGCTTCCCATGTCGACGACGATCAGTTCCTTCGGTGCGATGCCGCTTCGCCGCAGCCCCACCACCAGCTCAGCCAGATGCGCCGGCCTATCCTTGACGATCGTCAAGACGCTGAGTGTCATGACCGGCGTCGCCACAGGTTTAGCCGATACAGCGGCATGCGCTCGTCAGTGAGCACCACCACTCCATCACCAAGCATGGTCCGCAGCTTTTCTACAGCGTCGTCCCCGCTCTGAGGATAGTCGGTCGCCCCGGTCCAATGGACCAGCAAGATGTCGCCTCCGGAGCGAACGTGCGAGCCCAGCCATGCGGACACACGCTTCAAATCTTCATCTGCCCAGTAATAAGCAACTTCGGACAGGATCACGAGATCGAACGAGCGGGCCGGCATCAGTCGGGGAACCGCCATATTGGCGAACGAGACGTGCTCGAGCGGCACGCACCGCGCGCGCGCCGCGCGCAAGGCGATGGTGCTGACGTCAACCGCAAGAAGGTCGCGGCAGGAAGGCGCGAGCTGTTGCGTCAGAATGCCTTTGGCACACCCTATCTCGAATGCGTTCATGTAAATCCGCCCTCCGAGAGCACGGACGGTATCGGCATATTTGGCGCGCTCGTAGTCGCTCGATTCCAGATCCCAGGGATCTTCGGTGTGCTCGAACATCTCCTCGAAATACATCGGGGCAAGGCTCTTCAGTGGACGCATCATCGTGATCTCCGCAGGAACAGAGTGTCGCTGGCTGGCATGCGCTGGCGATCTGCCGGCAGACGGAAGCCCGGGCCACAGGATGTGGTAAGCTGGCTGCGATGCGCACTCAGCGCCTGCCGCCGCCTGCCGGCAGACATGGGGGAAGTCTTCAACCGGATATGGCTGCGCTCGGACGGCGGCGCCGACCAGACGCAGTACTCGACCAACCGCAGACGCCCCCTGGCGTTCGCCTGGATCGCATGTGCGAGGCGCGCGGCGGCGGAATGATCACAATGAGGTTCGTGGGACGCGGTCACTGCAATCGCACCGACATGAAGCCGGCGGCACAAGCTATCCAAGACGGCGACGGAGCGGACAAATTCCGAACTCGCCGGAATTCCTGGATGGGCGTCTTTCCAGTCTAAATGGATGGGTCGTGGCAGGCGGCGACCCGTCAGCCGGAACAAGGCCAACGCCGCTTCCCGGCGGCGCACGGCCGTCAATCCTCTGACATTCTCATGAGAGCCTGAGCCGTCAGTAAGGTACACGAGAGCCCCAAGTCGGCCAAAGCAGGCAGCCTGATGGATGAGCGCTCCTGCTCCCAATGTCTCGTCATCCGGATGAGGGGCGAGAACCAGCCAGCGGACATGTCGCCACGGCCGTTCAGTGAGCGAGCGCATTACCACAAGCGATCCCCCTCGCCCCACGCATCGTGGTCGAGCCACGCCAGAGCGGCCTGATCGCGCGCGTAATCAGGACCGGCCTGACGCAGGTAAAGCGCAAGGTCGCGGATGATCTTGTCGATGCGCTCGCCATTCATGGCGCTGCGGGTGCCGACGATGCGGGACGACAGTTCCATCACGTCGAGCGCGGCGCGCTCGACCACGCCGCGCGTCAAGCGGGCGAATGCGGGTCCGTCCGGGTCATCGCGCGCCGCACGCAAGGCGCATTCGCGGACCCAAAGATACGCGGTACGGGTTGCCACGACGCAATCGGCGAACTTGGCCCGGTTCAAGGGATCGCCACGGGCCGCCTCCGACATTGCCAGGCGTGTCTCCGCGAGAAGCGCCTCGATGCCGCCGAGTTGGACCGCGGTGAAACGCCACGCCCCGGTCGTGAAACGGGGATCGCGATCGTAGTCGCCCGGCATCCCGAGAAGATCGATGTCTTCGACGACAATTCCGGTAAGATCATAAAGGCCGCTGTTGGTCGCCCTCATCCCCCGTACCCGCCATTCCGAAACGTCGGCACGGTGGCCATCATTGGCAGGCACGACAACGAGACGGCGTGCACCTTTCGCCGGTTGCGCGGTCACGAGTGCGAAGGCCAGCCCACCTGCGCCGCTGGCGAAGCACTTGCCTCCATCAAGAGTGCTCGGCCCATCCGCCGCGACTGAGAGGACGGTCCCCGGCGACGGTTCGGTCGCCCACACGCCGTAGAACGCTCCTCGATCCAGTTCGTACTTAAGCCGAGCATTCTGCTCCGACGACCCGTACCACTCGAAAAGCATGAGGGCGTTCACGTGGCCTTCGTAAAGTCTTCCGACGCTGAGATCGGCGCGGCCGACGATGCGAAGGACGTCCATCAGGACGCGGTATCGGCCTACTTCATCGCAAAACGTCTGTCCGCCACTGGAGACGGGCGCGAAAGCGCGGTGCAGACCGGCGGCGGCAAGGCAGCGCATGCTGTCGATCGGAAAGACCGGCGCGGCATCATAGCGCGCGCCCAGGTCCGCAAGTCGAGCGGCGATTGCGCCGGCGACCGCTACCGGACCGTCCTGATCGGAGCCGGGGCTGGCGGAAGGCGTCATGCAAGAGGCTCCTGCGCCACCAGACCGTCGGCCAGCTCCGCAAGCCACGAGGCCGCATTCTGCACCCCGCGCGGATCATGCAGCGCATGCCCTCCATCCGATCCCAGCGCCATCGTCCGATCGATGAGCTCAGGCCATTTCTCCGCCTCCGGCCAAGTATCATGAACAACCGCCGCAGCTGCGGCATGAAGCCCCGCCGCCGTGGCGTTCTGCTCGCCGAAGGGCCGGCCTTCGGGAATACACAAAAACGGACGATCGGCAGCCAGCACCATGCCGACAAGCCCATCACCGGCAGCGCCGACGACCATCGAGGCGCGCGCGATCTCATGCACGGGTGCATCCACCCATCCCAGAAACGTGATGTTGCCGGGAGCATTCCGCGCAGCGCTGGCCGGGCCTATAATCCGCCACTCCCATTGCGGGCAGGCTCTCGCCGCAGCGGCCAATACGTCGCCGTCGCCTATTGGCCCACCGAGCCCGAAGACTACCAGTATCCGGTTATCGATACGCTTGTCCGTGGAAGGAGTAGCGGTAATGCCGGGAAAATAGCGTGTCTTCGTGCGAACCCAGTCCGGCGTCGAATCAGGTTCCAGCGCCGGATGGAATGGCGCCAGCAGCGCGGACGCACTGAGAAATGCTTCGAGGTGCGGGGGATCGCCGCGCTCTCCGTTGAGCCGGACATATACCGTTGGCACCGATGCCAGCCGGGCGAGCATCGCGACCTCCACCGATACGTCCACGACCATCAACGCGGGGCGCTCACGCGCTATCCAGCCGGCAATGCCGGCCACACGATCGCGGACGCCGACGTGGTCCAGCGGAGCGTAATGAAGCGCTCCTGGACGGCCGGGTGCATCATCGCGGCCGTCGAAGCGCAGCGAAAGGCAGCGATCGTCGGCAAGCTCTACGCCTGCGCTCGCCACGTCCGTCCCCAGCAGCACCACTGGCCGGGCGCATGCGGCGGCAATCACGCTGGCGCGGGTCCGGTGTCCTCCTCCATGATGATGAACATAGTATCCGATCGGGCGCACCGTCACAGGGCCATCTCCAGAACCATGTCATGGGGCATCGCGGGGAGATGCTGTTCGGCCTGCGCCACCAGCGCGTCACCTTCGGGACGTGCTCGAAGCTGGCGGCGCCATACCGCCCTTTCACGCCAGTGGTGAAAGCCGGGCACATACGGCGCCGCTTCGCGCGCTGCGCATGCGAACAGGGTTTGCATGGCTTGCGCCATACCCTGCTGTGCCCGTCCGTCCCGGCGGGGTGAGACAAAGGTAAAGACGTCCGCAGGGTGCGAAATCCGCCCTTCCTGCGCCAGCGCAGCCGTCACCAGCGCGCAGTCCTCGCCGGACGGAAGCGGAGGCACGCCGCCGCACCGGACGTATAGCCCCGCCCTGATCGCCAGCGACGCGCCCGTATGGTCACCGTGACGCGGGGCAGGATCCCAGGGCAGCGGGTCCAGTTCATCCTCGATCGCCCGTACCTCGTGCCAGTAACGGTCCCACGCCCGGCGCAATGCCAGGACGCTAGGCGGAAGCGGCTCGGCAGGTTCGATTTCTATCCGCCCGCCCACCATGTCCACTCCGCGCGACAGGGCATGGGCAATGTTCGACAGCCAGTCGGGTGGAGGGCGGGTGTCCGCATCAGTGCTGATGAGCACACCATTTTGACGGTTTGGCAGCAGCGCGAGACCGTTATCCATCGCCAATCGGCGAGCGGAACCGGCATGGGCGAGATCGGGCGGAAAGATGACGGATGCGGCGTGAAGCACCAGCCGTCCGAGATGACGGGTGCTTGCCTGCTTCACGACGGCGAGGCTGTCGTCGGTCGAATTGTTGATGACGACGATCACCAGGATCGGCTTGGACCAGTTCTGCTCGGCAAGTGCGTCAAGCACTATGGGCAACCTGTCCGCTTCGTTCCGCGCCGGGATGCATACGCACAGGTCCAGGCTCTGCCCGTGAATACCTGCGTCAGACATGAGCAATGGCATTTCCCGGGGTGCCGGCGGCCAATTCCAGAACGCCAGCGGAGGAGAATGAAGGAACATCCGCAGGCAGCAGGGCAATGCGGCGGCGATAGAGTTTTTCATACTCGTCCACCATCCGCCGCGCGTCGCAGATGCGCTCGGCTCTGCGGCGACAATCACTGCGATCAAGCGCTACCGCCGCCAAGCCCGCAGCGGCAAGCGCGGCCACGTCATCCGGCGCCGCCAGCACACCGCATCTCCGGTCGAGGATCTCAGGGATCGCGCCGCGCGCGAAAGCGGCAACGGGCACACCGCAGGCCAAGGCTTCCGCGACCACCAGCCCATAAGGTTCATCCCACATCGGCGTACACAGGAAGGCCCGTGCGCCGCCGACCAGCTGGGCCAGTTCGACATGGGCCAGGTGGCCGACGTGAATGGCATCGGGACCAAGCTTTGGCGCGATGCATGTCCGGAAATAGTCCGGATCGAGTATCGGCCCGGCAATGCGCAAGGGCAGGCCGATCAGCCGAGCCGCGTCGATGGCGAAATGCAGGCCCTTTTCAGGCACGATGCGCCCGTACCAGACGAGATAACCCGCATCGTCCGCCTTGGGACGGAAGGCGAAGTTCTCCAGATCGATGCCGTTCAGGATTACCTCGTCAACGTTGGTCACGTGGCTCCACAGCGCCGCGACGGACCGGGAAACGGCGGCGAAGGCGTGGTTACGCGCCGAGCACAGCCGCACGCCGCTTTCCATCCAGCAGAATGGTGGAGTATGTAGCGTCGTCACCACCGGCATCGGCAAGGAATCCGCAAGCGTTACCGGCAGGTAATGCAGCGAATTGTTATGGATGACGTCGAAGTCCCGATGCCGCAGCGCATTCATCAGGCTGAGGTAGGCGTGGTGTTCCTTGAAGAACGTCACATCGGTCGCTTCGGTTGTGCCCACCGCTGCCAGCGCGGTTTCCGAGCAGATCGCCTCGAGTCCCAGACGTTCTTCCGAATGCGATGACGCGAATACCGTAACCGCATGGCCGCGGTCACGAAGAGCCCTTGCCAGCAGGTGGGTATGCATTTCCAGCCCGCCGGCGAAGGGTTCCGCTATCGGGTGCCGCAGATGAGCGATAATGCCGATGCGCAATCGGGGCTCGAAAGGCTGGCCCCGGGACGGCAGCACGCCGGCCGGGGCGTAGGGTGTGAGCATGCCAGGCAGGTTAGACCGCGGACCGTGCATCCAGATCGACCTCCAATTCGCGGGGCCAGTGGCGCAGGGCATGACAGGCGGTCAGGAATGCCTGCGCATCCTCGGCACTGTCGAGCGGGAGACATGCTTCGTCGAGGTCGTCGATGATTCCGGCCCGTTCGAAGATTTCCTCAGCCTCGTCTGTCAGGGCGATGAACTTGCAATGCGCAAAGGCATCGGTGACGAAGTCCTTCGCGGCTGCATCGAGAGATAGCAGCCTTCCGCCTTCCTCCGACACCACGATCGCAATCGCATCGAACAGGACCGATGGCCCGCCGTCTACCTTGTGCTTTGCCGCCACCGTCGTTCCATCGGACAGCGTGACGCCGGCGATCTTGGGAGCAATCACTTCGTAGACAGCGCCTTCCGTCTCCACTGCCGCCAGCAGCGCCGTGAAGACCGCGGCGTCGGCACCGTCGCTGAGCAGGATACCCAGCTTGCGCCCCTTGAAGCTGTCAGGACCGTTACGGACAATGCTGAGCTTCTCGGAAGGCGCGAGATCGGCGATGGGCGTCCTTGCGGCTTTCGCGGCGTCGGGAAGTGGCAACCCCAGTCCATCGGCCACCGTGGCGGCTAGCCCCTCGTCAATGTTCAGAAGGTGCGAGACGACCCGCGAACGGATGTCCGCTCTTTCCACCTTCGACAGCTCGAAGACCAGAGCATCGCCGATATGCTTCTGTTCGATGGGTTCCTGGCTGGCGAAGAACTGGCGAGCCTGGCTGTAGTGATCCGCGAAGGTCTCGGAGCGAACGCGCTGCTTGGCCCCGTCGGCCTCCTCGGCGAAGCTGGTGAAGCCGCGTACCGGGTCTTCGCGCGGGCCACCCTCGGTCGGTCCCCAACTGTTCGGCTCGTAGTTCGCGCGCCCTTTTGGGTTGCGCATCGCCATGTGGCCGTCCTGCTGGAAATGCGCCATCGGGCACTTGGGTGCATTGATCGGGATATGGGTGAAGTTCGGCCCGCCGAGACGCTTCAGCTGCGTGTCGAGGTACGAGAAGTTGCGTCCCTGCAGCAGCGGATCGTTGGAGAAGTCGATGCCGGGCGGCACGTTTTGCGTACAGAAGGCGACCTGCTCCGTTTCCGCGAAAAAGTTGTCGACAACGCGGTCGAGCACCAGGCGCCCCACCACCCGGACCGGCACGAGCTCCTCAGGGATGAGCTTGGTCGCATCTAGCACGTCGAAGTCAAAGCTGTCGGCAAAGGCATCGTCGAACAGCTGGACGCCCATTTCCCATTCGGGGAAATCGCCCGAATTGATCGCATCCCACAAGTCGCGGCGATGGAAGTCAGGGTCGGCCCCGTTGATCTTAACCGCCTCGTTCCAGACCACCGACTGCAGCCCCTGCTTCGGTTTCCAGTGGAACTTGACGAACGTGGACTTGCCGTTCGCATCGACCAGTCGGAAAGTATGGACGCCGAAACCTTCCATCGTGCGCAGCGAGCGCGGAATGGCGCGGTCGGACATCGTCCACATGATCATGTGGAAGCTCTCCGGCGTCAGGCTGACGAAATCCCAGAAATTGTCATGCGCGGTCTGTGCCTGCGGGAAATCGCGGTCCGGCTCAGGCTTGGCGGCATGGATCAGGTCGGGGAACTTGATAGCATCCTGGATGAAGAACACCGGGATGTTGTTACCAACGATGTCCCAGTTGCCTTCCTGGGTGTAGAGCTTGACCGCAAAGCCGCGCACGTCGCGGGCGAGATCGGCCGATCCCTTCGATCCTGCCACGGTCGAGAACCGCACGAAGGCAGGCGTGCGCTCACCCACCCGCTGGAAGATGTCGGCGCGGCTGACGTCGGAAAGGCTGTCGGTCAGTTCGAAGAACCCGTGCGCACCGTACCCGCGGGCATGCACCACGCGTTCGGGTATGCGCTCGTGATCGAAGTGGAACATCTTTTCGCGGAAATGGAAATCTTCCAGCAGCGCCGGGCCGCGCTCGCCCTGCTTCAGGCTGTTCTGGCCGTCGGCGACCGGAATGCCCTGCTGCGTCGTAAGCGTCGCGACGTCTCCGCCGGCCGACTGGTGGGTCTCGCCGCTATCCGCCTGCGTATCGGCATAAGAGAAGGATATATCCGCGTCGGCGGGGATAGGCGACGTCTTGTGAGAAGACTCGCCGCCAACGTCCGCGCCAGCAATGTCATGCGGGGTATGCTTGTCGGAGGATCGTGCAGGGCGCGTGGTTGGCGTTTTGGCCATGGGAGTTCCTTCAGGTGAAAAGTCATGCGGCGCCGCCGGGCCAGCCTGAAGGCGGCACGCTAAGGCGACATCGAAGAAAGCTAGTGTGATCGTAACGGAAGCGGCGGCCCTTCAGTTGCGCTGGGGCCACGGATATTAACCTGTGTCAGCACGTTTCGGCCGACGATTGGTGCAACGCGCTGTCGCGCGATGGGTTATGCCGGGATCGAAGCACCTTCCGGCGCCACTTGAAGGACCCTCCCGTGTTCACCGACCGCTTCCTGCGATACAAACGGGGCGTCAGCCTGTTTCCCGACGAGCGCGTAAGGCTGGAAGCCTCGATCACGGAAGTTCAGACGATCGAGCCGCGCAAGATCGTGGTCCGGGCAGGCCACGAGTTGGATCACAGCACCCTTCTGATCGAAGGTATTCTATCGCGCTATATCGATGATCGACAGGGATTGAGGCAATTGGTCGCCATCCACGTGCCGGGCGACTTCGTCGACCTGCATGCCTATCCGCTCAAGGTTCTCGATCACGACGTGGCCACGATGACAGCCGCCACCATTGCGATCGTGCCGCATTCGGAACTGGATGCGGTTATCGCCGAGCGCCCGCAACTCGGCCGCAAGTTATGGTTCTCAACTCTGATCGACGCTGCGATCCACCGGGCCTGGCTGTTCCGCCTCGGCAGGCTCGACGCGATGGGGCGAGTGGCACACTTCCTGTGCGAAACGAACGCTCGCCTGCTATCGGCCGGGCTCAGTGATGGACATCGGTTCGCACTGGGCCTGACCCAGACCGATCTTGCCGAGATTTGCGGGCTCACCAATATTCACGTCAACCGGGTTCTGCGCCAGATGCGCGAGGACGGTCTGTGTGTCTTTCGCTCTTCACTTGTCGAGATACCCGATCCCGAGCGGCTGGCCGCGCGAGGGCAGTTCGATCCGGCCTATCTGTACATCGACGATACGCAGGAACTTCCCTCTGCAATTACGAAAGCTGTGTCATGACCGCACCATCATTTCCTAACCCGCCGCAACCGCATTCCGATGCTGGAATAGCCAGTGCAGAGGACGGCCTTGTGATGCTGGACGGACCCGACGGGATAGCAGTCACGATGACCGCAAAGGCGGCTGCTCAAACTGGCAGGAACCTGATAGATGCATCACTTGCCGCTGATCGACAACTCGCTGAACGAGACGGTTCCTGCTGCGTATGACTCACAATTCCGTGTGACCGCTCTCCCCGCCGTTCACGCGGCCTTGAATGGCGGTGCGCCAGACAAGCCGTCACAGTTGATTGACGTCAGGTTCGCTCAGTGGATTCGACCTCCGCAGCATAAACGTCGAACCGTTTCAGTTCCGCCTGCCCGAATGCGGTAGTCAGAGCAACGTCGGTAGCGTCCCGCCCACGCGCCATCAGAACGCGGCCGATGCGCGGCTTGTTGTGGCGCGCATCGTGCGTGTACCAGCTGCCGTCGATGTAGACATCGAACCAGGCGCTGAAGTCCATCGGCGCGTCGACCGGCGGCACCCCGATGTCGCCCAGATAACCCGTACAGTATCGCGCCGGAATGTTCATGCACCGGCACAAGGTAATCGCAAGGTGAGCGAAATCGCGGCACACACCCTGCCGTTCCTGGTAGCCGTTCCAGGCGGTCTTGTCCGGCCGGGCGTGGTGGTAGCCGAACTCGATGTGGTCATGGACGAAATCGACGATGGCATCCACACGGTCGCGGGCGGAGAGATAGTGCCCGAAATTGCTCCAGGCCACGTCCATCAGCCGGTCGGTTTCGCAGTAACGGCTGGCAAGGAGGAACGGCATGACAAAGTCGGGCAAATCTTCCACTGTCATTTGCGGCGCATTGCCAGGGCGCATGTCAGGCTCTCCATTGTCCTCGATGATGAAGTCGCATGACAGGGTTACGCCCCCCGGGGGTACGGTCAGGCGGGTTGCGATATTCCCGAAACCATCCTCGAAATGATAGAGCGGGATATCGGGTTCGGCCAGCAGGCGCTGCGGTGAACGCAGGTCCTGATGGCGAGAGGGATGCAGGCTCAGCATCGCCATCATCGCAGTTTTCGTCTCGGTCTCGAAGCTTATGTCATATCCGCAGCGGATCAGCATGAGGGTTACTTTCCTGAGGCGCCGGCAAGGCGGCTGTTGACGGCGCCATGGCCGCTTGAGGGAAACTGATCGGGGTCAGCACGGCGCACGTCGACGGTGACGTCCATGCCCAGAAAGCTCGCCGGAAGTCCGAACCACGTGCCGGACAATGGCAGAACCTGGTAGGGATCGCGGGCCACGGCAACGCGGATCAGGCCGCGATTGCCGATGATGCCGTTGGTGGGATCGAACTCCACCCATCCCGAGCCGGGGAGGAATATCCGCACCCAGGCATGGGTATTGCCGCCACCGACCACGCCCTCCGTGCGCGAGGGATTGTACACGTACCCCGAAACGAAGCGGGCCGCGAAACCAAGCGCGCGCACCGCCTCGATCATCAGCACCGCGAAGTCGCGGCAAGTACCCATGCGTTTCTTGAGGGTATCGATCGGAGATTGAGTCCCCTTCTCGTGCCGCGGCACGTAAGTGAAGTCGCGCTTGATGCTGGTCGCCATCTCGGTCAACAGGCCGATGGTCGTGGTATTGCCGTCATTGCTGACGAAGGCTCGCACCCAATTGTCGACAATGCGCTCGGGGTCGAGGTGCTGCCGCTCGATGGAGCGGAGCAGATCGGGCATGTCCTCGGCCGAGTAGGTGAAGGGAAACAGCCTGGCATAAGCCTCCACATCAACATGCTTCTGCGAGATCGGGGCGTGTTCCAGCGTCGCTTCACTTATAACAGTGAGCATGGCAGCCCTCCGCTCGAACGATGCGATCGCAACCGAATTGCCGAACACATCGTGTACCCAGCGCAGTTCTGCCGGATCCGGGTCGATCGTGAGACGGGCGGAGAGCAAACGCTGGTCAAAAGCCTCGCGCGGCCGCATCATGATACGATGTTCACCGAGCGAAACCGGCTGCTGGTAGCGATACGTGGTCACATGACGGATCGTCAGCAGCGGCATGGAAAAAGTTCCTGATGGCCGGACGCCCGGCGGACAGCTTGCTGGGGCCGGACGATCCCGTGCCGTTCGAAGTGTTCAACGCCGCAGGCAACTCGCCGTTCCTGCTGATCGGCGATCATGCAGGCGCGGCAGTACCCCGCACACTGGGAAATCTCGGGGTGGCGCCCAGGGAGATGGATCGTCACATCGCAATCGATATCGGCGTCCGGGAGATGGGAAAAGCCCTTGCCCGTCTGCTCGACGCGCCTTTCGTGCATCAGGTCTATTCACGGCTCGTCATTGACTGCAATCGCGCACCCGCCCGCGATGACGCAGTTCCCATCGTTTCAGACGGAACCTGCATTTCGCGCAACGAAAACCTGCCAGATGCGGCGCGAACCGCGCGGATTGAGGCGATACATACCCCCTACCACAGCGCTATCGCGGCGCTCATCGATGCCCGAGCAGCGGCAGACCGACCGACCATCCTGCTGTCGCTACACAGTTTTACGCCGAGAATCGACGGGATCGACCGACACTGGGACGTAGGAATACTACACTGGCTTGGAAACACCGCGTTTGCCCACGCACTGCGAGACGCGCTCACCGAGAATGACGACATCATCGTTGGAGATAATGTTCCCTATTGCATGGACGAGACCGATTATACGGTGCCATTTCATGCATTTGGACGCGGCATCGGATATGCTGAGATCGAAGTTCGCCAGGATCTCATCGGCGATCCTGATGGTCGGCATTCCTGGGCAGTCCGTTTGAGCCAGGCGGCCCGTCGAGCCTCAACGCAGTTGGACGGATTCTGACACGAGCATGATACCCAACCAGGCCACCTGAGTGGCTGGAGCGAAGCAATTCAACGACTGGGCGCATGCGATACGTGCGAAGTTATCTATGCGCAAATCCCCATTGATCGCATCGTCGGCATGACACATCATATAAATACAATGATTTTTCCAGAAAATTCAATGAAAATAGGATAAAATTGGCGACCTCATGCCTCGATTGATGATTCATACATTGAAATATCACTATCATTTCTTATATCTTAGAAATCTCTCGCATGACAAAATAAGCGCCAGGGACTGAGAGACCATAGTGCTCCCGCTTATGACAGGGAGCGATATCATGGATCTCAATCGCCAATATTTCGAACATCAGTTATCGCTTATGCGCGCCAGTGGCTCGGCGACTCGCCTTGCGAGGACGCGGCACCTTGCCGCCGCCGGGGTAACGGCGAATAAAATCAGCGAACATCAGTTGGGGATTGGAGCAGCCGCAGCTAACGGCTGGGTGAGCAGTTCGCAAAACCCTGTCTGGTTCCCTGATCGCAGTCTTGAGGTTGTGTCGTGAGCCGTCTGCTCAACATTGATCTTCCCCAGGCAGATGTGGAGCGGCAATGCGCCGAGCACCGGGTATCAATCAGTGCAATCGAGCCTCTCCCATGCGGCGGTACTCATCTTGTCTGTATAAGACTGGAGGGAGCCGAAGAAATGCGGCAGGTTTTTTCAGACAAGCTGATAGTCGGTATTGTCCGGCGATACCCCTTTTATCGCGCACGAGGCCCGTGGTGATGGTGAGCCGCCTTTCTGGCCCTCGACAAGTGCTCTCCCTTTGTACGGAGTTGAGCTCGCCATGACCCATCCAATATTACGATTTTCCCTGAGTTCCAATGGCGATCAGTGGTATCTGGCTCGTGCAGCCGGTCCCGAAAAGACAACTGTGATTCACGAAGCGAACCGTTCGTCAGGGGGCACCTCCACGAGAGTCTCGATCGAGGCCTTCCTGCGTGAAAATCCGGAAGCTCCAGAGCGGCAGGACTTCATGAGATTGATTGCCGACCTGCTTGGCAACGAGCTCGATGCCTGTAACGCGCACAAGGATGTCCTGCTCATACAACTTCGCGATGCCAGCGAGGAAGATGCGGCGAACGCCCTGATCGGCGCCAAAGTGAAACTGCCACTGACGACGCCTTACGAAGCTCTGGAATTTTTCAACTGCATGGTGGACGTATTGACCGGGCAGCGCGCGATCGAGGAGAGCGAAGACGCCCATCGCATTCGCGCTGGCTTTGGCAGTACTCACGCTTAGACTGGGCAAGCGGAGATAACCGACACCTACGCCGACAGAGGTGATGCAAAACGTGAGCAGCGTTGCCGCAAATCCCATCCGCTGCAGCCCAAAGTGTGGAGCGGCGTGCAAAACTGGGTCTGACTCAAATTCCGTGCAGATTTGACAAATTCGAAGGGTAGCCGCGAACTCCAGCTCACGGAAAGCGAGGAGTACTGGTCAATGGCCGTGAAAGCATGGGACAGCAGCC
>NZ_BAAILP010000095.1:0-4347 GCF_054589055.1 Novosphingobium sp. 11B
ACTTGCTCCGGGACCGGTGGCGATCTTTAGGCGCGGCGTCGCGCGATGTGCCTTGCCGGGGCGTGGGCCGTTCACGGCCGGCGGTCCCGGAGCAAGTTCGGGACGACGAGGAGGCTCACGCATCGGTCAGTTCCCGCAAGGGCGCCGTACTGTCGCCGAACTTCGCGGTGGGCACGCCCAGCGTCTGCAGGCCCGCCAGCATCAGGTTGGACATGGTGGTGCCCTTCTCGACCCGGCTGTGGCGCCCGCCCTTCACCAGCCCGCCCGCGACGATCACCGGCAGGTCCATGTAGTCGTGCTCGTTGGAATCGCCGAAGGCCGAGCCCCGGATCACCAGCGTGCGGTCCAGCAGCGAGGCCTCGCCATCGCGCGTGTCCTTCATCTTCTGGAGGTAATAGGCGAAGAATTCCATGTGATAGCGGTTGATCTTCGCCAACTGCGCCATCTTGTCCGGGTTGTTGCCGTGGTGGCTGAGCATGTGGTGCGAATCCGGCACGCCGATCTCCGGATACGTGCGGTTCGACAGTTCGCGCCCGATCATGAACGTGCCGACGCGGGTTACGTCGGCCTGCATGGCGAGCACCTGCAGGTCGATCATCAGCTTGACGTGCTCGGCGAAGTCGTCGGGAATGCCTGCGGGTTGCTGCAGGTTGGCGGCCTGCGTGGTGGCGGGCGAAGCGGCGCTGCGCTGGATGCGCTTCTCGATGGCGCGGGTGGCGTCGAGGTATTCGTCGAGCTTGCGCTTGTCCTCCATGCCCAGCTGGCCCGAGAGGCGGCGGGTGTCGTCCATCACGAAGTCGAGGATCGAGGACTGGCGCCGCAACTGGGCGAGGCGGCCCGCTTCATCGGTGTCGCCATCGCCGAACAGCCGCTCGAACACGGCGCGCGGGTTCGCCTCGACCGGCAGCGGCACCGTGGGGGTGAGCCACGAGATGCCGTTGGTATAGGCGCACGAATAGTTGATGTCGCACGATCCGAGCAGGCTGGCGGTGTCGATCCCCAGCTCCAGCGAGGCGAGCGGGGTGGCGTCACCCAGGTGCTGCGCGAAGACCTGATCCATCGATATCCCTGCGCGGATATCCGGCCCTTCGGTCTGCTTGGCGTGCGCCCCGGTGAGGAAAGCGGGGCACGAGCGTCCGTGGCCTGCCGGTCGGTCGCCCATGGCAGCGGCCTGCGGATGGCCGAGGCCGCTGATGACGGCGATCTGCTCGCGGTGAGGGGCGAGGGGCTGGAGTGAGGAGGGCAGGACGTAATCGGCGCCTGTCGCGGTGGGCAGGAAGTCCGGCATCGTCATGCCGTTGGGGGAATAGAACACCTGAAGCCGCTTCGGCCGTGAGGCGAGGTCGGCGGCCTTCGCGCTCGGCATCATCGCTTCGAGGAAGGGGAGCGCCATGGCGGCACCGGCACCGCGCAGCACGGTGCGGCGCGAGAGGGCGGGGCGGATCACTCTCATTTCAGGGCCTTCCGGGGAATGGCGATCAGAGACAGGGCGGCGGGCCTTGCCGACGGGGCTTCGACAAGCTCAGCCTGAGCGGAATTGAGAGCGCTTTTGCCAGAGACATAGCCCCAACCCCGCTCACCCTGAGCTTGTCGAAGGGGCAGGCGCGGGGTCTGGCCATAGGCCGCCTTGAACGGCTGCGGCACGCGGCGCAGGGTGAAGGCGGGGCTCTGTGCGATACCGCGTACGATGGTCTGGATGCGGTACTGGTCCGCCGCCGCCGCAGAGGCGATCGCGCGCACCGTGGGCATGTCGTTGGCCGAAAGGCCGCGCGCCACCGCATAGGTCATCAGCCGTTCGGTGAACGCGCGGGTGAACTCGTCCTTGCGGTCCATGAGAACCTGCTGGAGCCCGGTGAGACCGTCGAATTTGAACCCGTCGGGCATCGTCGCGAGGGTGTCGATCGGCTGGCCCGCATCCACCGTGCGCCACTGGCCGACGGCATCGAAGTTTTCGAGGCTGAAGCCCATCGGGTCCATCTTCACATGGCAGGCGGCGCAGGTCGGGTTGGCGCGGTGCAGTTCCAGCTGCTGGCGCGCGGTGAGCAGGCGGCCGTCGTGGCTGGTCTTGAGCGCGGGCACGTCTGGCGGCGGCGGGGGCGGCGCGGCGGCGAGCATGTTGTCGAGGATCCATTTGCCGCGCTTCACCACGCTGGTGTGGTTGCCATAGGAGGTGACCGTCAGCACGCTGGCCTGCCCCAGCAGCCCGCCGCGATGCCATTCGGGACGCAGCACCACGCGGCGGAAGGCGGGGCCGGAGACGCCGGGAATCCCGTAGTGCTCGGCAAGGCGCTGGTTGAGGAAGGTGTAGTCGGCACTGATGAAGTCCAGCACCGGGCGGTCGCCGCGCAGCACGTCGGCGAAGAACATCTCCGTCTCGGTCGCCATCGCCGACTTGAGGCGCGCGTCGAACTTCGGGAACACCTCGGTGTCGGGGCGCTGCTGGTCGAGGTTGCGCAAGTAGAGCCATTGCCCGGCGAAGTTCGTCGTCAGCGCCTTCGCGCGCGGATCGGCGAGCATGCGGGCGATCTCGGCGTTCAGTACGGTGGGTTGGCCCAGTTTGCCCTGCTCGGCGAGAGTCAGCAGGCGGTCGTCGGGGATCGAACTCCACAGGAACAGCGACAGGCGCGTCGCCAGTTCGAGGTCGGAGACGCGGTTGACGCTCCCGGGCATCGCGCCTTGCGGATCGCGCTCCACCACGAAGAGGAATTCAGGCGAGACCAGCACGGCTTCCAGCGCCGCCTCGATGCCGTGCTCGAAGTCCGATGCCTTGCGCTCCTCGGCGTAGATGCGCAGCAGAGGAGCGACGTCGAAGCCGGCGACCGGGCGGCGCCAAGCGCGGCGGGCGAGGGTGGTGATGATCTTCGTCGCGCAGGCATCTTCCTCGCTGGCCTTTTTCGGGCGGCAGAGGAACACGGCGCGGCGGCTGGCGGTGTCCGGCACGCCTGCCGCATCGAACGGCCCGGCGACATCGACCTGCAGCACGTCGCGCGGGAAGTTCCGCTGCGAGTACCGCTGGTGCATGCGGTAGCTGGGCACGCTCAGCGTCTTGGCCAGCTTGCCGTCCACCCACACGTCGAGGGGGAGCATCTTCGGCTTGTCGAGGGGCAGTGGCACCTTGTCCGTATCGTTGCGCAGCACCTGCACCGCCTCGGACGGCGCGATGGTGCGGCGGAACGACAGCGCCACGAGGTGCGAGCCTGCCTTCATCGGCACACGGGCGGTGAACTTGTCCTCGGCCAGACGGTCGGTTTCGTTGTTGGTGTTTGCGTTGAGCCAGGCCGAGACATCGTATTGCCCGTCGTAGCGTGCATAGTACCGCTGGGCGTAGCCGCCGCGCGAGGCCAGCGGGAGGTTCGCGTCCGCGCGTTCGTTATAGCCCGGCACGCCCGAGTTCTGGACCGAGCCGTCCTTGGGCACCTGCCATGTCGTCACCACCTCCCGCCTTGAGGTGAGGCCGGTGGCCATGCGGCCGACCTTGCCTGCGACGGCGACGTAGCGTTCCATCAGCGTGGGGGAAACGGAGAGGACGTCGGCGATGTTGTCGAAGCCGAAGCCGGAGTTGTCGGCGGGCAGTTCGCGGCTGAAATCGACATCGAGCGCCAGCAGGTCGCGCACCGAATTGGCGTATTCCATGCGGTTGAGGCGGCGCAGCGCCGGGCGGCCGGGATCGGGATTGGCGGCGAGGTAGCCCGCGCGAGAGGTGTCGAGCCAGTTCACGAAGGCGGCGCGCATCTGCGCCGAGGGCTGCGTCTTGCCGTGGGGCGGCATTTCTCCGGCGGCGACGCGGCGCAGGATTTTCTCCCATTCGTCGGCGTGTTTGCCGGTGCGGATGTCGTCGGCGCGCAGGTCTTCCACCGAGAGGTCGGCGATGTTGTCGATGTCGTTGTGGCAGCGTGAGCAGTATTCGCCCAGCATCGGCTCGACGAAGTTCGCGGCCTGCTGCGGGGTCATCGCGGCGAAGCCGGGTGTCTGGTCTGGCGCGGCGTCCTGAGTTGCGGCGTAGACGGTGGCGGCGGTGACGAGTGCGCTGAGCGCGAGCGTCGTCCTGCCGAGGTTGTGTCGCCCGAGAAGGCTCATCGATGTTTCCGACCCCTTGGCCGAGCCCGCGTTTTCGCGGGTTTCCGGCACGCCCTGTCCCGTCGAAACGGGTCCTGTTGGGCGGACGGGTTATCGGTTGGGGGTGTTGCGGTCCAACAGCATTAATCGGACATGGCGTGCGAGAAATTGGAGCGGGGGCGTTCGGTGACACGCGGGGGGCTTCGACAAGCTCAGCCTGAGCGGGATTGAGATACTGCGCTACCTCCGCTCACCCTGAGCTTGTCGAAGGGTCAGGCTGAGCTTGTCGAA
>NZ_BAAILP010000095.1:4436-55784 GCF_054589055.1 Novosphingobium sp. 11B
TCACGGCCAGCGGTCCCGGATCAAGTCCGGGACGACGGATGATCAGAGCGAACCGATCGCCAGGAAGCGGTCTTCGCGCTGGCGGACCAGTTCAGCGCTCGAACGGCGGCTCAGCGCATCGAGTTCGCGGCCCACGGCATCGGCCAGAGCGCGCGCGGTGGCGGCAGGGTCGCGGTGCGCGCCGCCGGTGGGTTCGGGGACGATGCCGTCGATGACTTTGAGACCCAGCAGGTCCTGCGCCGTCACCTTCATCGCGGTGGCCGCGTCGGCGGCCTTGTCGGGCGTGCGCCACAGGATCGAGGATGCGCCCTCGGGCGAGATCACCGAGTAGACCGAGTGCTCCAGCATCAGCACGGTGTTGGCGGCGGCGATCGCCACCGCGCCGCCCGAGCCGCCTTCGCCCACGATCACCGCCACCATCGGCACGCCGAGGGCAAGACAGGCTTCGGTCGAGCGGGCGATGGCTTCGGCCTGGCCGCGTTCTTCGGCCTCGACGCCGGGGAAGGCACCTGCGGTATCGACCAGCGTGACGACCGGCAGGCCGAACTTGCTGGCCATCTCCATCAGGCGGATCGCCTTGCGGTAGCCTTCGGGCTTGGCCATGCCGAAATTGTGCTTGATGCGGGTGGTCGTGTCGTGGCCCTTTTCGTGGCCGATGACCATGACCTTGCGGCCGTCCAGCGTGGCGAGGCCGCCGATGATCGCTGCGTCCTCACCGTAGAGGCGGTCACCGCCCAGCGCGACGAAATCGGTGAAGATCAGGCGCAGGTAATCGACGAAGTGCGGGCGCTGCGGGTGGCGCGCCACCTGCGTCTTCTGCCAGGGGGTTAGCTTGGCGTAGGTCGCCTCCAGCATGCCGGAGCTTTTCTTGGCGAGCTTGTCGATCTCGCTCTCGATGTCGAGGTCGCTGCCGTCGGCGGTGGCGCGCAGTTCGGCGATGCGCGCTTCCAGCTCGGCGATCGGCTTTTCAAAATCGAGGAACGAAATCATGTCAGTCTCTCAAATACGCTCGGCTTGGTCTTGAAGCCGGCCATTACCCTACATTCGTCATTGCGAGGGGCGATAGCCCCGCGGCAATCCAGAGCCGCCTAAGCTGCCCTGGATTGCTTCGCTTCGCTCGCAATGACGAGCGAAGGGTTCAGTCGGCGGCGCGCTTCGCCAGCCAGTCTTCCAGCCACTTGATCGTGTAGTCGCCCGAGTTGAACTCGGGGTCCTCAAGCAGGGCCTGATGCAAGGGGATCGAGGTCTTCACACCGTCGATCACCATCTCGCCCAGCGCGCGCTTCAGGCGCATGATCGCGCCGTTGCGGCTGCGGCCCGAGACGATCAGCTTGCCGATCATCGAATCGTAATACGGCGGGATGCGATACCCGGCATAAAGCCCGGAATCGACGCGCACGTTCATGCCGCCTGCCGCGTGGTAGCCCGTGACCTGACCCGGCGAGGGGGTGAAGTTCCACGGGTCTTCCGCGTTGATGCGGCATTCGATGGCGTGGCCCTTGAACTCGATCTCGTCCTGCTTGAACGACAGCGGCTGGCCGTCGGCGATGCGGATCTGTTCGCGCACCAGATCGACGCCGGTGATGGCCTCGGTCACCGGATGCTCCACCTGCAGGCGGGTGTTCATCTCGATGAAGTAGAACTCACCGTTTTCCCAGAGGAACTCGATCGTGCCCGCGCCGCGATAGGCCATGTCGGCCATCGCCTTCGAGACGATGCCGCCCATGCGGTCGCGCTCTTCCGGCGTGATGACGGGCGAGGGCGCTTCTTCCAGCACCTTCTGGTGGCGGCGCTGCAGCGAGCAGTCGCGCTCGCCGAGGTGCACCGCTTCGCCGTTGCCGTCGCCGAACACCTGGAATTCGATATGGCGGGGGTTGCCGAGGTACTTTTCCATGTAGACCGTGGCGTCGCCGAAGGCCGCCTTGGCCTCCGAACGGGCCTGGCCCATCTGGCTCTCAAGCTCGTCGGCCGAGTTCACGACCTTCATGCCGCGACCACCGCCGCCCGAAGCGGCCTTGATGATGACCGGGTAGCCGATCGTCTCGGCCAGCGCGCGCGCCTCGTCGAAGTCCTCGATCGCGCCGTCCGAACCGGGGACCAGCGGCAGGCCGAGGGCACCGGCGGTGCGCTTGGCCTCGACCTTGTCGCCCATGGTGCGGATGTGCTCGGGCTTGGGGCCGACCCACTTCAGGCCGTGCGCCTCGACGATTTCGGCGAAGCGGGCGTTCTCGGAGAGGAAGCCGTAGCCGGGATGCACCGCGTCGGCCTGCGTGATCTCGGCGGCCGAGATGATGGCGGCGACGTTGAGGTAGCTGTCCTTGGCGGCGGGCGGACCGATGCAGACCGCGTGGTCTGCCAGGCGCACGTGCATCGCGTCGGCGTCGGCGGTGGAGTGCACCGCGACGGTCTCGATGCCCATCTCGTGCGCGGCACGGTGGATGCGCAGCGCGATTTCGCCGCGGTTGGCAATCAGGAGGCGCTTGATGGCCATGTCAGTCCCGCTCTCAGCCGATCACGACGAGCGGCTGGTCGTATTCGACCGGCTGCTGGTTGTCGACGAGGATCGCAGTGACGGTGCCCGCCTTGGGCGCGACGATCTGGTTCATGACCTTCATGGCCTCGACGATGAGGAGCACGTCGCCCTGCTTCACGGTCTTGCCGACCGAGATGAAGTCGGGCGCGCCCGGCTCTGCGGCAAGGTAGACGGTGCCGACCATCGGCGACTTCACGGCATCGACCGGCGCGGCGGCAGCGACGGGCGCGGCCTCTGCGGCGGCGGCAACCGGCGCGGCGGCAGCGGCAGGCGCCGGAGCATAGCCCATCGGCTGGCCCATATGCGGGAGAGCGGCGGCCATCTGCTGGACCATCTGGCGCGAGACGCGGATCTTGCGATCGCCGTCCTCGACCTCGATCTCGGTCAGGCCGGTGTCGGCCAGCAGCTCTGCGAGCTCGCGTACCAGGGCGCTATCGATATTCACGCGACTTCCTTTCGTGCAAGATAACCGAGCAGCGTTGCCAGTGTGTCTTTCAGGTCCTTGCGGTGGACCACCATGTCGACCATGCCGTGGGCATGGAGGTACTCGGCGCGCTGGAAGCCGTCGGGGAGTTTTTCTCGGATCGTGTCCTGGATCACGCGCTGGCCGGCAAAGCCGATGAGCGCGCCGGGTTCGGCGATCTGCACATCGCCGAGCATGGCGTAGCTGGCGGTGACGCCGCCGGTGGTGGGATCGGTCAGGACGACGATATAGGGCAGGCCCGCTGCGGCAAGGCGGCGGGTGGCCACGGTGGTCTTGGGCATCTGCATGAGGGACAGGATGCCCTCCTGCATGCGCGCGCCGCCCGCAGCGGTGACGATGACGTAGGCGCAGTTCTCGGCGATCGCCTTCTCGGCACCGGCGACGAAGGCTTCGCCCACGGCCATGCCCATCGAGCCGCCCATGAATTTGAAGTCCTGCACGCCCAGCACGGCCTTGGCGCCGTTGACGGCACCGAAGGCGTTGGTCAGCGCATCGGGGTAGGGGTTGGCGGCGCGGGCGGCCTTGAGGCGGTCGGGATACTTCTTGGTATCGCGGAAATTCAGAGGGTTCTCGGGAACCTTGGGGGTCGGCAGGACGGTATAGCCGGTGTCCAGCAGCAGGTCGAAGCGGGCCTTGGCGCCGATGCGGCCATGGTGCTCGCACTTCGGGCAGACCGAAAGATTGGCCTCAAATTCCTTGATGAAGAGCATTTCGCCGCAGCTGGCGCACTTCATCCAGAGTTCGTCGGGCGTATCGCGCTTGGCGAGGCTCGATATGGAATTTCGGACTTTGTCGAGCCAACTCATTCGATTTCGTACCAATCCTGCGGAAAAAGGGCCTTCGAGACTGGCCTTCTTCCCCCCTGTGTTTCGGCGCGTCTCGTGCGCGTACGGCGGCGACCCGGGAAACGCGCCGGAGCCGTACGAGGCGCGCCCATTAGAGGAATCCGCGTGATGGTCGCAAGCCAATTCGCCCCAGCCTGTGGGCAACTGCGTGGCGCAGGCATCGCCGGGGCGTAACGGAGCGGCGATATGATGGGCTCGATTGGATACGAAAACCGGGAGTAATCGGCGCTGACTGCACGCATTCTATGCAATCGTATTCATACGCTTTCCCTAAGGGGAAAGGGCGGGTTTTCGTCGTCCCGGACTTGATCCGGGACCGGCGGCGGTCTTTAGAAGCGACATTGTGTGATGCGCCTCGCCGCCACGTGGGTCGTTCACGGCCAGCGGTCCCGGATCAAGTCCGGGATGACGAAGGGAATGCCTCCTCATGCACACTCCTGGCTCCACCTCCAGCGCCGTGCGCCGCAGCACTTATGGCAACGCGCCGGGTGACGCCTTCGACTTATCCATTCCCGTCGAGGCGCCCGTGGCGATCGAAACCAACGGTATTGCCTATGCGGTGATGATGGCGACCCCGCTGGCGCTGGAGGATTTCGTCACCGGCTTCCTGATGGCCGAGGGGCTGGCGCTGGCTGGCGAGGTCGGGGAAGTCGCCGTTCATGCGACCGACGATGCCGAATGGGGCAGCGGTTATGTCGCGCGGGTGAACCTGCCGCCCGAGCGGCTTGGGCCCATCCTCGAACGCGCGCGGCGGCGGGTGGGCGACAGTTCCTGCGGTATATGCGGGATCGAGGGGGTGGAAGCCGCACTGCGCCCGCTGCCGCCGCTGGCCCGGACTTCCGAAGCGAGCCCGCAGGCGATCCGGCGCGGTCTCGACGCCATGCGCGAGGGTCAGGTGCTGGGCAAGCGGACCCGCGCCACGCACGCCGCCGCGTTTTGCAGCGAGGCGGGCGAAGTGCTGGCGCTGCGCGAGGATGTCGGGCGGCACAATGCGCTGGACAAACTGGTGGGCGCGCTCGCCCGTGCCGCGATCGATCCGGCGCACGGATTCATCGTCATGACCTCGCGCTGTTCCTACGAACTGGTCGAGAAGACCGTGCGGGCCGGGTGTCCGCTGCTGGTGACGATCTCGGCGCCTACCGACCTCGCGGTACGCCGGGCGCAGGCGGCGGGGCTGCGGCTCGCGGTGGTGGCGCGCGAGGATTCCATGCTCATGGTCGATCCCGGTAAGCGGTTCGTCGAAGGCTGAACCCCGGTTATCCTTGCAGACAGGCCTGAGCGCACATAGGTTCGCGGACAACCGGGTTTTTCACGAGGACTACACATGGCTACGGCCACTGAAACAGCTGGCGAACTCAAGCTCACTCCCCCCGATCCGGTGCCGACCGTCGCGCCTGAGCGTGCGGCGGGTCTCGTCGCCATCGGGGACGAGGCGAAGTCCAAGCTGCAGGTGCGCGTTGACGAGTTCGTCGACGACCTCGTCTCGCAGGACGCCGCCTCGCCCGATTTCGGGCGCAAGGTGGACCAGATCACCAACATGGGGCGCAAGGAAATTTCCGACGCCTCCAGCCATTCCAACCGCTTCCTCGATCGCCCGGTGCGGGCGATGGACAAGGATGCGGGCGTGGGTGCCGATCTTGCCGAACTGCGCCGCACGGTCGAGGACCTCGACCCCAGCCGCAAGGGCAAGCTGCTGGAGCCGCGCAAGATCTTCGGGGTGATCCCCTTCGGCAACAAGCTGAAGAACTACTTCGACGGCTACCAGAGCGCGCAGGGTCATATCAGCGCCATCCTCGCTCGCCTGCAGGGCGGCAAGGACGAACTGCTGATGGATAACGCCGCCATCGACGTCGAGCGCCAGAACCTGTGGGCCGCCATGGGCAAGCTCGAACAGATGATCTACATGGCGCGCACGCTGGACCAGGCGCTGGAGGACAAGGCCAACGACCTCGACCACACCGACCCCGCCAAGGCGAAGGCGGTGCGCGAATCGGCGCTGTTCTACGTGCGCCAGCGTACGCAGGACCTGATGACGCAGATGGCCGTCTCGGTGCAGGGCTATCTGGCGCTGGATCTGGTGAAGAAGAACAACGTCGAACTGGTGAAGGGCGTGGACCGCGCTTCGACCACCACGGTCGGCGCGCTGCGCACGGCGGTGACGGTGGCGCAGGCGATGGCGAACCAGAAGCTGGTGCTCGACCAGATCACCGCGCTCAACACGACGACCGCGAACATCATCGACGGCACCGGCCAGATGCTCAAGGACAACACCGCGCGCATCCACGAGCAGGCGGCGAACTCGACGATTCCCCTGGAGACGCTGAGCCGCGCCTTCCAGAACATCTACGACACGATGGATTCGATCGACACCTTCAAGCTGAAGGCGCTCGATTCGATGAAGCAGACGGTGACCTCGCTGGAGGGCGAGATCAGCAAGTCGAAGGCCTACATCGCCCGCGCGCAAGGACAGTCCGAAGGTCTGGCGGCGGGCGACGACGGCGCCGCGAAGACTTTGCTGGAGGCTCTGGACTAACCGACGATGGCTCAGCTTCCAGCCAAGACCTCGCAGCGCGTATCGCAGGACATCGTGCGCGCCGCGCGGCGCCAGCGGGCCGCGCGCATCTACAACGCGCGCAAGGAGCAGTGGCGCTTTCGCATGCGCCGGTTGCGCCGGGCATTCCTGGCAATGGCGGGCATCTACATCGCCGGGCTGGTCGCGGCCCTGGTGCTGGGCGGGGTGTCGTTCACCGCCGGGCTGCTGACGTTCCTGCTGGGAGTGGCGGTCTTCGTGGTGCTGTCGATCTTCCCGGCCACCCCGCGCACCCATGTCGAGGATTTGAACGCCGCCAGCCTGCCGGAACTGGCGGGTTCCACCGAGCTATGGTTGGAAGGCAAGCGCAAGGCGCTGCCGAACGCCGCCGTCGATGCGGTGGACATGATCGGCGTGCGCCTCGAACAGCTGGCCCCGCAGCTGGCAATGCTCGACGAACGCGGTCCGGCGGCGCGCGAGGTTCGCAAGCTGCTGACCGAGCACTTGCCTGAGATGGTCAACAGCTACACCCGCATCCCCGCGCAGCTACGTGGGAAGACCGGCTCTGGCGGCACCTCTCCGTCCGAGCAGCTGGTCGACGGCTTATGCGTGATCGCCGACCAGATCGAGGCGATGAGCGAGGATTTGTCCCGCAATGACGTCGACGCGCTGGCCACGCGCGGACGGTTCCTCGAAGTGAAGTACCTCGATAAGGAGTGATCGTGGGGGCGGCGCGCGTCCGATAAAGGGCCGTGCTATGGGACCCGGATGCACAAGATCCTGCTGTTCATGAAGCGTCGGCCGGACATTTCGGTCGAGGCATTCCGCGATTATTACGAGACGCGCCATGCGCCGCTGGCCGCGAAATATTCGCGCGGGGTGACACGCTATATCCGCCGTTACGTCGATCCGCAGCCGCATCCGGAAACCGGCGCGTTCATCGATGGCCCGGACGTGATCACCGAACTGTGGTTCGCGGATGAGGCCATCTACCGCGCGACGCTGGCCTACATCACCACCAGCCTGATGCCGGACGATATCGTCGAGGACGAGAAGAACCTGTTCGACCGCGCCTCCTTCCGCATCGCCACGGTCGTGGAGCGGGAGACGGATTTCGGGTGAAGGGCTAGGCCCACCCCGTTGCGACTAGGCAGCAAGCTGCCAAGTCTCACTCCCCTCCCGCTCGCGGGAGGGGCTGGGGGTGGGCTCTACCACCGCAACCCTTCCTCCTTCGGTTTCCACGTCCCGTCGGTCCTTGAGGTACGCGACGGTCATGGCAATGTCGCTCCGAGCCTCCCGTCACTGCGCGTTGCCCCTGGTATTGAGCAGGCCGATGATCCCCCCATCCACGCGAATGTCCACGCCGCTGACGTAGGACGCGGCGGGCGAGCACAGGAATTCCGCGACAGAGGCGATTTCGTCGCCCTGACCCATGCGCTGCTGCGGGACCATGCCGATCATGGCGCGGAGCTGTTCGTTCGCCTCCGCCTCGGCATTGCCCATGGGGGTCGCGATGAAGCCGGGTGCGATCGAGGCGATGCGCAGGCCCTTCGCGCCGAAGGCGGGGGCGTCGCGCTCGACGATGCCGATCACCGCGCGCTTGGAGATCGCATAGGCCATGCCCGGATGGTCCATGTAACCGGCGATGCCGCTGCCCTCGCCGGTGGTCACGAACGCGCGGATCGCGTCCAGCAGCGCCGGATCGCCCAGCATGTAGGCGGAGACCGAGGAGATCAGCACCGCGCAGCCCCCCGCCTCGAAGTGCGGCAGCAGCCCCGCAACCAGTCGCTCGGTGGCGTCGTAGTTGACCGCGAAGATGCGCGGCCCGTCGCTCATCGTCGGCGAGAGCCCGGCGGTGTGGACCAGCGCCGAGATCGGGGCGCCGCCCAGCGCGGCGACGATCCGCGCGGGAAAGTCCCCGGCGGCGATGTCGGCGGCGAGAATGTCCACTTTCCCGGCGGCGGGGCGCAGTTCCTCGGCCAGCGCCTCCAGCCTCACAGGGTCGAGGTCGCACAGCAGGAGCGGGCGGCCCTGCGCGGCGAAGCGCTGCGCCGCGGGACGGCCCATGCCGCCTGCGGCTCCGGTGATGACGACGGTTCCGGTGGTCATGCTCTCTCCTCGGCGGGGTCTGTTTGCGCAAGGTGCTAGCCCGGCGGCCGGGCGCGCGACAGGGCGGCGTTGCAGGTCATCGCCAAGGCGTTCCATCCGGCGTTCACACCGCCATAACGATCAGCTGCTGGCATCCTTCACCGTCTCCATCGCCACGAACGTGGACGTGCTGGCGACGTGCGGCAGGCTGGAGATCTTTTCCCCCAGCACCACCCGGTAGCGGCGGATGTCGGCCGTGCGCACCTTGAGCAGGTAGTCGAAGCTGCTGGCGATCATGTGGCATTCCTCCACTTCGGGAATGCGGCGCACGGCGCGGTTGAACTCGGTCAGCGCGCTTTCGCGGGTGTCGGACAGCTTCACTTCGGCGAAGGCGACGTGATCAAGCCCGAGGCTGGCGGGATCGACCACCGCGCGAAACCCCCGGATCACGCCGCTTTCCGTCAGCCGCCGCAAGCGTACCTGGCACGGAGTTTTCGACATGCCGACCGCCTTGGCAAGGTCGGTCACGGTGATCCGGCCATCGGAGCGCAGGACCGCGATGATCTTGCGGTCCAGTTCGTCCAGTTCGACCGGTTGAGCGCTCTTTGCCATGCGATATGCCTTCGATGTGGATTCAAAAAAGTCGAACCGGATATTTCCGTGCCGTTGAAAAGGCAGAACGACAAGCGCGAATCGGTTAGCATCGCTTGCATGACCACGCCCGCCCTCTCGCCTTTTGGCCAGTTCGCTCCTGCTGTCCGCCCGATGACCCCGCTGCGCCGCGCCATCGCCGATGCGCGCCGTCGGGATGAGGCCGAGTGCCTTGCCCCGCTGCTGGGCGCCGCGACGCTGGATGCGGACCTGAAGGCCAAGGTGCGCGAGACGGCCACCGCGCTCGTCACCACGCTGCGGGCCAATCACAAGGGCACCGGGGTCGAGGGACTGGTGCAGGAATATGCGCTCTCCAGCCAGGAGGGCGTGGCGCTGATGTGCCTTGCCGAAGCGCTGCTGCGCATTCCCGACCACGCCACCCGCGACGCTCTGATCCGCGACAAGATCGCCGACGGCGACTGGAGCGGGCACCTCGGCGGCGGCAAGTCGCTGTTCGTCAACGCGGCCACATGGGGACTGGTGGTGACCGGCAAGCTGGTCGGCTCGGTGGACGACAAGGGCCTCGGCGCGGCGCTGACCCGCCTCGTCGCGCGCGCGGGCGAGCCGGTGATCCGGCGCGGCGTGGACCTTGCCATGCGCATGATGGGCGAGCAGTTCGTCACCGGCGAAACGATCGACGAAGCGGTCAAGCGCGCGAAGGAACTGGAAGCGAAGGGCTTCCGCTACAGCTACGACATGCTGGGCGAGGCGGCCACGACCGCCGCCGATGCACGTCGCTACTATGCCGACTACGAGAACGCGATCCACGCCATCGGCAAGGCGTCTGCGGGCAAGGGCATCTACGAGGGCCCCGGCATCTCGATCAAGCTCTCGGCGCTGCATCCGCGCTATGCCCGCGCGCAGGCGGCACGCGTGATGGGCGAACTGCTGCCCGACGTGAAGGCGCTGGCGCTGATGGCCAAGAGCTACGACATCGGCTTCAACATCGATGCCGAGGAAGCCGACCGCCTCGAACTCTCGCTCGACCTGCTGGAAAGCCTTGCGCTCGATCCGGAACTGGCGGGCTGGGACGGCCTCGGCTTCGTGATCCAGGCTTATGGCAAGCGCTGCCCCTTCGTGATCGACTGGATCGTCGATCTTGCCCGCCGCGCCGGTCGCCGGATCATGGTGCGGCTGGTCAAGGGCGCCTACTGGGACGCCGAGATTAAGCGCGCGCAAGTGGACGGCCTTGCCGACTTCCCGGTCTATACCCGCAAGGTCCATACCGACGTGTCCTACGTCGCCTGTGCCCGCAAGCTGCTCGCCGCGCCCGACGCGGTGTTCCCGCAGTTTGCAACGCACAACGCGCAGTCGCTGGCGACGATCTATCGGCTCGCAGGCCCGGACTTCGCTGTCGGCCAGTACGAATTCCAGTGCCTCCACGGCATGGGCGAGCCGCTCTATTCGCAGGTCGTCGGGGCCGACAAGCTGGACCGCCCCTGTCGCATCTACGCGCCGGTCGGCACGCATGAGACGCTGCTCGCCTACCTTGTGCGGCGCCTGCTGGAGAACGGCGCGAACTCCTCGTTCGTCAACCGCATCGCCGATCCTGCGGTGCCGGTGGAATCGATGGTCGCGGATCCGGTGGAAGTGGTGCGCGCCATGTCTCGCCCCGGTGCGCGCCATGATCTGATTGCCGCGCCTTGCGGCCTCTATCCGGACCGCCGCAACTCCGACGGCATCGACCTGACCGATGAGATCGCCCTCGAAGCTCTGGCGACGGCGCTGGCAGCTTCGGCAACGGCGCAATGGACCGCAGCACCGGAAGGCGCGAAGGGAGAGGGCCGTCCGGTCCGCAACCCGGCCGACCATCGCGACGTGGTCGGCACCGTGATCGAACTCGCAGCCAGCGAGGCGGCCGCTGCGGTCGCCCGCGCTGCCGCCTCGAACTGGAGCATGGTCCCGGTCGATCAGCGCGCCGCCATGCTCGAACGCGCGGCAGATGCGATGCAGGATCGCATGCCCGTGCTCATGGGGCTGGCCATGCGCGAGGCGGGAAAATCCGCACCCAATGCGATTGCCGAAGTGCGCGAGGCGATCGACTTCCTGCGGTACTACGCCAAAGCGGCCAGGGATACCTTAGGTGCCGTTAAGGCACCTTTGGGTGCCGCCGTGTGCATCTCGCCGTGGAACTTTCCGCTGGCCATTTTCACCGGCCAGATCGCGGCGGCGCTGGTCGCGGGCAACCCGGTCCTCGCCAAGCCGGCCGAGGAAACCCCGCTGATCGCCGCGGAATCCGTACGCATCCTCCACGAAGCGGGCGTCCCCGCCGACGCGCTGCAGTTCATGCCGGGCGGCGGAGATCTCGGCGCCGCGCTGGTCGCCGCACCCGGGACGGTGGCGGTGATGTTCACCGGCTCCACCGAAGTCGCGCGCCTGATCCAGCGCCAGTTGGCGAGCCGACTTTCGCCGGAAAACCGCCCAATTCCGCTGATTGCCGAGACCGGCGGCCAGAACGCGATGATCGTCGACAGCTCCGCGCTGGCCGAGCAGGTGGTGGCCGACGTCATCGCCTCGGCCTTCGACAGCGCGGGCCAGCGCTGCTCCGCACTGCGGGTGCTGTGTCTGCAGGAAGACGTTGCCGACCGGACACTGACGATGCTGCGGGGCGCGCTGGCCGAACTGAAGGTGGGCAACCCGGACCGCCTCGCCATCGACATCGGCCCGGTCATCACCGCCGAGGCCCAGGCCAACATCGAACATCACGTGGAAAAGATGCGCGCCAAGGGCTGCCGCGTCGAACAGGTTGCATTGGGTAAGGGCGCGGAAAACGGCACTTTCGTGGCCCCCACGATCATCGAGATCACCGGGATCGACCAGCTTGAGCGCGAGGTTTTCGGCCCGGTCCTGCACGTCGTGCGCTTCCGTCGCGACGACCTCGGCAAGCTGCTCGAAAGCATCAACGCGACCGGCTACGGCCTGACCTTCGGCCTCCATACTCGCCTCGACGAGACGGTGGCGCGCGTGACCGGCGCGATCCGCGCGGGCAACCTCTACGTCAACCGCAACACCATCGGCGCCATCGTCGGCGTGCAGCCCTTCGGCGGGTGCGGTCTCTCCGGCACCGGGCCGAAGGCGGGCGGGCCGCTCTACCTGGGCAGGCTCACCCAGCAGGCTCCGCAGGTCCTGACGCCACCCGAAGAAGCGCCCATGTTGCTGACGGTCTTTGCAGACTGGCTGGACAAGCATGGCGAGCCCTCTGCCGCCGGTCGCGCGCGTGACCTCGGCCGCTCTTCGGCGCTGGGCTTCGAGGCCGTGCTTCCCGGCCCGGTCGGCGAGCGCAACCTCTATGCCCTCCACCCGCGCGGCCGCATTCTCCTGCGACCGGCCACCCGTGAAGGTCTGCTGGGCCAGATGGCGGCGGTTCTGGCGACAGGCAACACTGCGACGGTGGAAGGCATGGACTTGCCTGAAGGTCTGCCCGCGAAGATCGCCGCGCGCTTCCATGCCAATCCGGGCGAGTTCTTCGCTGCGTGCCTCGTCGAAGGGGACGTTCAGGCGGTGCGCGGGGCGTGCGACTCGGCGGCGAAACTGCCGGGGCCGATCGTGCCGGTCCACGTCTGGACCGGGCATGACACTGGACCAAACGGGGCGTGGCTGCTGGAGGAAGTATCCACTTCCATCAACACCACGGCTGCCGGAGGCAACGCCAGCCTCATGATGATTGGCTGATTCGGTCGGCAAACTATTGTGAAAACACGTAATGCCCCGCCGCATTTCGGCGGTGGGGCTCGTGCTGTCGTAAACGGGCAACAATCCGCCGGAATCCGCGAAACCTGTACCAAAGACTGAGATTAGTCTCGTGCGACCACACCGCGTTGGATTACAATGCAGGCGGGAGTAGGACATATGGGCAGACTGATCGTCGATGCCGCCTCGAGCCTTGATGGCTTCTGGGCTGATGCTCGCGGACGGAGCGTGTTTTGCACCTCCGAACTGCATGGTTCTGGCTTGTCCGGCAAACTGGACAAAGTCTGCGGCGCGGTGGTCATGAGCCGCCGGTCCTTCGAACTGTCCGAGGATACCGGATGGATCGCGGATGCCTATTCAGGAAAAACCCCAGTCTTCGTCGTGACCGATGCGCCTCTGGCAATTCCGCTGCTCGGGGAGTTCCACTTCGTCCCCACTTATGCCGAGGCTTTCGTCGCCGCGCAGGATGCAGCCGGGGACAGCGCGGTTCTTGTCGTTGGAGAGGCCGGTGCGGTCAATGCCGCTCTACGTTCCGGCCATGCAGATGAAATCTGGCTGCGGATGATGTCGCGCACGCTGGGTAACGGCGCCGCGCTGTTCGAGGACGACATCCCGGTCGAAAACTACTTCGTGTCCGAACTCGATACCACGGCGGATGCCGTCCACATGCATCTCGAGCGCAAGCTGGAGGCCTGACCTTTAAGCGGGGCAGGGCTGCAGCGTCTCGCGCTTGTGCAGCGAGATGGTGACCAGGAATACCGCAAGACCGCCCAGCGCCAGACAGGCGCCGATCCAGCCGGTCGAGGTCAGCCCAAGACCGGCCGAGATGGCCATGCCGCCCAGCCACGGGCCAATGGCGTTAGCCGTATTGAAAGCGCTGTGGTGCGCGGCGGCCGCTAGCGCCTGCGCATCGCCCGCCACGTCCATCAGGCGCGTCTGCAGGATCGTGCCGAGCCCGCCGCTGAAGCCGATCAGCAGCACTACGATGCACAGGGTCCAGATATTGCCCGCCATCAGCGAGAACAGTGCAAGCGACACAGCGCTGAACAGCAGGGCGCAGATGGCAGCCTTGGTCTGCGCCCGGTCGGCGACCCAGGCCCAGAACAGGTTGCCCACCGTCATGCCGACGCCGAAGATCGCCAGTACGGCGGGGACGAGCTTTTCCGAAACGTGCGTGACCTCGATCATGGTCGAGGCAACATACGTGTAGACGCAAAACAGACCGCCGAAGCCGATCGCGCCGGTGAGCAGGGTCAGCAGCACTTGCGGACGGCGAAGCGCGCCGAGTTCGCGCAAGGGGCTCGCGCTCTCGTCGGCGGGCTGGTGCGGGGCGTAGAGTGCGACGAGCGCCATCGTCAGGATCGCGAGGCCGGAAACGACCGCGAAGCCGCTGCGCCAGCCGATCGCCTGCCCCAGCCAGTTGGCTGCAGGCACGCCGATGATGGTCGCCACCGTCAGGCCGGACATGACCATGGCCACCGATTGCGCGCGCTTGTTCGCGGGCACCATCGACGCGGCGACGAGGGCGGCAATGCCAAAGTACGCGCCATGCGGAAGGCCGCTGACGAAACGGCACAGCAGCAGCAAGTCATACGTCTTGGCCATGGCGGAGATGCCATTGCCGATGGCGAACAGCGCCATCAGGCCGATCAGCAGGCGGCGGCGCTCGATCTTGGCGGCGAGCACGGCGATGACCGGTGCGCCGACGACTACGCCCAGCGCATAAGCACTGATCGCGTGACCGGCCTGTGGCTCGGTCAGGCCGAGATCGCGGGCGAAAAAGGGTACGAGGCTCATCGCCGCGAACTCGGTGGTGCCGATGGCGAATGCACCCATCGCAAGCGCAAGGATGACGAGCGCGGGGTGGGTCGCGCGGGTGGAGGCGGAAGGGGGCTGAGTCATGTTGCGTTGCAACATAGAAACAAAGGCGCGGTCAGGCTAGCTACCTGGCGGTGCAAATTCCGCAACATCGCGGTGAATAAGCTGCATCGCAGGTTGCAGGGGCCGCATTCGGACGTTTGCCGGGACCGCTCCGGCACTGTAGTGGCCTTCGCGATTTCAGGCAATTCAGGTAGAGCCATGGCCCGCAAATACTCCAAGCACGGACCCTACGAAGACCTGCATCGGGAGGAGGAGGAAGCTCCGGCCGAGGCCGTGCCGTGCTGGCTTTGCGGCCGCCCCACGGGCGAGACCATCGTGTGGCATCACCCGGTGCCCAAGAGCCGGGGCGGGCGCGACGTCGTGCCGATGCATCCGATCTGCCAGCAGACGGTGATCGCGAACTTCACGAACTCCGAACTCCAACGTTTCGGTACGGACGTGGACGCGCTGTTGATTTACCCGAATATCCGCAAGTTCGTGGATTGGGTGGCCAAGAAGGATCCCGATTTCAACGCGGCGATTACGAAGAAGCAGCGGTGAGACGGCTGGTGGGGCGTTGCCCACCCCGCTGCGACTAAGGCCTTCGGCCCAAGTCTCGCTGCCCCTCCCGCAAGCGGGAGGGGAAAGGCGCGTCAGCCCTCCCGTGTGCGGGAGGGCTGGGAGGCTTGAACTAGCCGGCCGGGGTGGGCTTCGACGCCAACCCCGGCCGCCTCAGAACACCGGATCGAAGCCCGGGGGCAGTTCGCTGGCCGGGCCGCTCTTGTCCTCGCTGCCGGGGACGTGGATGCCGCATTCGGTCTTGTCCCATCCCTTCCAGCGACCCGAGCGCGGGTCTTCGCCCGGCGCGACCTTGCTGGTGCAGGGCATGCAGCCGATCGAGGGATAGCCTTCGGCCACCAGCGGGTGCGCGGGCAGTTCATGCTCGGCGATGTAGGCGGCCAGACGCTCGGCCGACCAGTCGATCAGCGGGTTGATCTTCAGGCGCCCTTGCGCATCGGTCGTGTCGATCTCGAAGCGCGGCAGGTGCGAGCGGGTCGAGTTCTGGAACGACTTGCGGCCGGTGAACGAGGCGTCGTAATGCGCCAGCGCCTTGGCCAGCGGCTTGACCTTGCGGATCTCGCAGCAGCCGTCGGGGTCGAACGACCAGCGCAGGCCGTTCTCGTCCTTCTTCGCCAGCTCGGCCTCGTCAGGCGTCAGGTTGATGAGGTTCGTCAGGCCGAGGCGCGCGATCAGGGTATCGCGGTAGGCCAGCGTTTCCGGGAAATGCTTGCCCGTCTCCAGGAACAGCACCGGCACGCTGGGGTCCACGCTCGCGACGAGGTGGAGCAGCACTGCGCTTTCCGCGCCGAAGCTGGAAACGATCGCCACGTCGCCCGCCATTCGCTCTTTGAGCAGCGTTTCGAGCATCTCGCTCGTGTCGCTGCCGCGGAACAGGCGGTTGAGACGCACCGCGTCAGCCTCGGTGAACCGGGCGGACGTATCGATGCGGTCCCTGATACGGTCTTCGTTTTCAGCTTCGGTACGGAACATAGGGATATCCCTTCTGGCCCTTCGGGGCTTACGCCGGGTGGCGCTTGGCCCAGATGGCCTGCCTGCCGTCGATCGCGGTGGCCTGGTATACGTTGTCCCACCGCTCGAAGGCGTTCTTCGCATCGGTGGTATTGAGCGCCTTGTCGGGCGCGAAGGCATCGAAGCCGCAGCGGCGCATGTGGTGCAGCATGTCGATCACAAGATCGCCCACGCCGCGCAGCTCGCCGGCATAACCGGCTTCACGCAGGATGCGGGCGGCGGAGTAGCCGCGCCCGTCGGTCCACGCCGGGAAGTTGACTTCCACCAGCGCGATCCGGTCGAGGTAGGGCAGCAGCGCGCGGGCGTCCTCGCCCGGCTCGATGCGCACGGCGGTGGCGTTCGACTGTTCGGAGAACGCATCCACGGTGACGGCAGGGTCGTTGACGGCTTCGTCGTCACGGAAGCGGAACTGGACGTCAACCATAGATGGCCTCCTTGAACGGGTCCATGCCGATACGGCGATAGGTGTCGAGGAAGCGCTCCTCGCCCTGCTTGTTGGCGAGATAGACTTCGGTGGCCTTTTCGATCGCGTCGACCACGCCGTCCTCGGTGAAGCCGGGGCCGATGATCTTGGCGAGCGAGGTGTCCGCGCCCTCGCTGCCGCCGAACAGGAGCTGGTAGTTTTCCAGACCCTTCTTGTCGACGCCGAGGATGCCGATGTGGCCCGCGTGGTGGTGGCCACAGGCATTGATGCAGCCGGAAATCTTGAGCTTCAGCTCCCCGATCTCGGCCTGCTTCTGCGCCGAACCGAAGCGTTCGGAGATCTTCTGTGCGACCGGGATCGAGCGGGCGTTGGCGAGGCTGCAATAGTCGAGGCCGGGGCAGGCGATGATGTCGCCCACGGTGTCGAGGTTGGCAGTGGCGAGGCCCGCTTCGTCGAGCGCCTGCCAGACAGCGTAGAGGTCCGCCTTCTTCACGTGCGGAAGCACGATGTTCTGGGCGTGGGTGACGCGCAGTTCATCGAACGAATACTCGGTGCCCAGCTTCGCCATCAGGCGGATCTGGTCGGCCGAGGCATCGCCGGGGATACCGCCGACAGGCTTGAGGCTGATCGTCGCGATGACGTAGCCCGGAACCTTGTGCGCGGTGGTGTTGCGCTCCACCCAGAGGCGGAAGTCGGGATCGGAGAGGTCCAGATCGTTGGACAGGCCGGTCTCGAAGGCGGGGTCGACGAAGTGTGCCTTGATCCGCTCCAGTTCGGCGAGCGGCGGCTCGATCGGCTGGGTCAGCAGGTGCGCGAACTCCTCCTCGACCTGGCGGACATATTCGTCGCGGCCCAGTTCGTGGACGAGGATCTTGATGCGCGCCTTGTACTTGTTGTCGCGGCGACCGTAGCGGTTGTAGACGCGCAGGCACGCTTCGGAGAAAGTGATGAGCTGGTCCAGCGGCACGAATTCGCGGATCAGCGGCGCGATCATCGGAGTGCGGCCCATGCCGCCACCGGCATAGAACTGCGCGCCGATCTCTCCGGCGTCATTACGCACCATCTTGATGCCGATGTCGTGCAGGCGCATCGCCGCGCGGTCGGTCTCGGAGGCGATCACGCAGATCTTGAACTTGCGCGGCAGTACCAGGAATTCCGGGTGGAAGCTGGACCACTGGCGCAGCAGTTCCGCATAAGGACGCGGATCGATGATCTCGTCGGCGGCGGCACCGGCGAACTGGTCCGAGCTGATGTTGCGGATGCAGTTGCCGCTGGTCTGGATCGCGTGCATTTCCACCTTCGCCAGCTCGGCGAGGATGTCGGGCGTCTCTTCCAGCTTGATCCAGTTGTACTGGATGTTCTGGCGGGTGGTGAAGTGGCCGTAGCCGCGGTCGTACTTGTCCGCGATGTCACCCAGAAGGTGCATCTGAGCGCCGCTCAGCGTACCGTAGGGCACCGCGACGCGCAGCATGTAGGCGTGGAGCTGAAGGTACAGGCCGTTCTGCAGGCGCAGCGGCTTGAACTGGTCCTCGGTCAGTTCCCCAGAGACGCGGCGGCGCACCTGGTCGCGGAATTCCTCGACCCGCACATCGACCATCTGCTGGTCGAATTCGTCGTACTTGTACATCAGATCACCCAGTTCAAAGCGGCGGGGTCGGACGGCTTCAGCGTCAGGTCGAGGCGTACGGTCGGCCCAAAGGCGCGGATGCGCTCCTTGATGTGCGCGGGGCGCACGCCTTCATCGGTCTTCTCGCCATCGACGACATAGGCCGCGAAGACGTTCTGCACGCCTTCTTCCCGTGCGATGATCGCAGCCCCGTTGTCGCCGACATCGGCGCTGTCGTTCACGTCGAGCGACCAGCCGAAGCCGGTCCACCACACGACGGCGCCGCTTTTCAGGTCGTTGCCCGTCAGGATCTTCACTGCATTGCCTCCAGCGCCAGGGCGCGAATGGTGTTGTCCGCCGAGTCATGGTCGGCGGCGACCGAGCCGATAACGATAAGCGCGGGGCTTTGCACCTTCTGACTTTCGACAAGATGCGCAAGACCTGCCAGCGGAGAGCGCAGGACACGCATATCGGAGCGGGTGGCCTTCTCGATAATTGCCACGGGCACGTCGGGCGCGAGGCCATCGGCGATCAGCTTTTCGGAGATCTGCGCGGCCGTGGCGATGCCCATGAAGATCACCAGCGTGCGGCCCTTGCCGGCAAGGCCGGACCAGTCCTGCTCGGACAGGCCCTTGCACTGGCCCGCCACGAAGCTGACGATCGAGGCATGGTCGCGGTGGGTCAGCGGGATCTGCGCCGCCGCCGAAGCGCCCAGCGCCGAGGAGATGCCGGGCACGACCTCGACCGGGACGCCCGCCGCGTGGCAGGCCTCGGCCTCTTCGCCGCCGCGTCCGAACACGAAGGGATCGCCGCCTTTGAGGCGCACGACGTCGTTCCCCGCCAGCGCCTCGCGCACCAGCAGGGCGTTGATATCCTCCTGCTTCATGGTGTGACGCGAGCGGGCCTTGGCGACCGAGACCAGCTTTGCTGTGGGCCGCGCCATCGCCAGGATCGCGGGATCGACGAGACCGTCGTGGACCACCAGCGATGCGCTCATCAGCAGGCGCGCGGCACGCAGGGTCAGCAGGTCCGGATCGCCGGGGCCTGCACCCACAAGGTACACCTTGCCCACGCGGGGCATCTTGGAGGGATTCGCGGTCATGGTATGGCGCAAATGGGCGCGATGATCGCCGGATGCCAGCCATAATGGCTTTGAGGGGGCTAAGGGGAGCTTTACGCTGGCCGGATTGCCGCGTTTCCAAGGGAGTTCACAGAAAATTACGCATGACTTCGGTGCTTCATTAGTCCCGGCTCTAACCGAATCTTAACCTAACTTGTGGACGTTCGCCTCACACATGGAGGTGGACTGATGCCCATTGCGGCCCATTTTGAAGCGCCTGAAGCAAGCGGCCGCCCTCGTGCGGAGCGTCGCCGCCTCTTGCTGGAGACGCAAGGGGCGCTGGAGTCCGGCGAGCACACGCAGGTCGTGCTCCACAACTTCTCGGAAACCGGTGTCCTGCTGGAAAGCAAGCTCGACCTCGAGATCGGCGAGATCATCGAACTCGACCTGCCCGAGGCGTCTCACGCCCGTGCGCGTGTCATCTGGGCGAGCGGCAAGCTCTACGGCTGCGCCTTCGATTCGCCGATCCCCAGCGCCACCTTGCGCGCGGCGCAGCTTCGCAGCGCCGTGCAGACCGAACTTGGGCTCGGGGCCGCGCCGGCGCCGATAGGGCCGGGGGCGATCGGGGGTGAAAGCCTTGGCGAGCGGTTGCATCGCCTGCGCAAGCTGCGCGGGCTGACGCAAGGCGAACTTGCCAACCGCCTCGGTGTCAGCAAGCCAACTGTGTGGGCTTGGGAGCAGGGCCGCGCCCGTCCGATCGAGGAGCGGCTGGACGCCATCGCCGAGGCGCTCGGCGTCGAGGCGGCGGAACTGCGGCCGAGTCGAACGGTGCCCGGGTTGACCGATCTCATCTCCCGTTGCCGGGAGCAGATCGCAGCGGCCGTGGAAACGACGCCCGACAAGGTACGTATCATGATCGAGCTTTGACGCGGCCATCGTCTCGTCTGAAAAATCGATCCGCAGCGACATGTGCAATATTGGTGCATTGATGCAACCAATTCGCGATCATGGAACTTTGTATTCTCTGTTGCTGTTTTAGATGGTAAACGTTGATTTAATAAATACTCAGAATTAATTGAGTTAGTTAACAAAACTAAATTGTATTGATGGTTAATAAAATATCTATGGTTAATGATGTTAATTTTATCTGCGTAGTGTTTTACTCAAATCTCCATGGTCGGATTCGAAGCGGTCTCACGGGCCGCTGAGGGACAGGCCAAGGCAGGCACCGGGACGCAGTCGGCATGGGCATGAACTTCACATTCCAAGAAAGCTCGGTCCTCTACGGGATGCTTGCCGAGAGTTCGACTGACGTGATCCTCAAGACCGATCCCAAGGGCTTCATCGTCCATGCGACGTCCGGCATCGCCGAACTGGGGCACCGCGATCCCGCGCGCATCGATGGGGGAGGGCTGGTCGGCCCTCATCTCCTCGACCTTGTCGCGCCGGAGGCGAAGCAGCAGATTTCCAAGGCCCATGCCCGCGCGATGGCAGGCGAGGATTTGGACTGGATAGAGTTTCCCGCGCTGACTCGTGACGATCGCAAGCGCTGGTTCGAACTTCGCCTTCGCGCACTGCTGCGTCACGATGGCGCGCCGTACGGCGTGCTTGGCGTCATGCGCAACGTCGATGAACTGCGCTCACTCAGCGAACGGCTGTTCACGGCGACTTATACCGATCCACTGACCGGTCTCACCAACCGCACGGCGTTCATCTCGATGCTGGAACACATGCTCGATGCCCGTATGGAGGGTTGCCTTGCGCTGTTCAGCATCGATTTCTTCCGCACGATCAACATGCAGTACGGCCAGAGCGTGGGTGACGAGGTCCTGACCGTCTTCGCCGATCTGCTGCGCGAACTGCTGCGGACCGAGGACATCATTTCCCGGATCGGTTCGGAGCGCTTCGCCGTGATCCTGCCGCGCGTCACGGCGGCCGAGGCGGAAGGCATCTGCCGCCGCGTGGTGACAACGCTGGCCGAACTCAAGCAGGCGATCGGCGACGGCAGCTTCGCGATGACTGCCAGCGCCAGCGTCGCCCGCGTCGGAACCAGCCTCGATTCTACGCTCGAACGGGCCGAGATGGCGCTGTTCGTCGCCAGGGCGAAGGGCCGCAACCGGCTGGAAATGGAAAAGCCCGTCCGCCTCGCAGTGGGATGAAGGCATGAACAAAGAAGGGGCGACGCCGTTGTCGGTGCCGCCCCTTTCGTCAGGTTGTGGTTACGGTCAGTTCAGCAGCCCGGCATAGCGGTCGAGCGCGGCCAGCGGCCCTTCCGGCCAGCGCGACAGCACCAGCAGGCGCTTGTGCCCGCCGCCGATGGCTAGTTCGTCGGTCACGCCCATGCCGCCGTGGAACTGGATCATCTCGTGCCCCAGTGTCACCGAGGCGTCGGCGATGTACGCCCGCGCGCCGTGAACGGCATTCGCGAACTCGTCACTGCCCCAGGATACGAGTGCGAGGTTGAGGAGTGCGCGGCTCTGTTCGATCGCGGCATACTGGGCGACCATGCGGTGCTGGATCGCCTGGAAAGAGCCCAGTGCGGCGCCGAACTGGTCGCGCGTGCGCAGGTAGTCGATGGTTTCCGCGAAGATTCGCTCCATGATCCCAAGTGCTTCGGCGCTGCGGGCGAGGGCGGCGAGGTCGCTGGTGGCGGCGATGGCGGCAAGCCCGTCGTCGCTCAGCTTGTGGTCGGAGGGCACGATGACGTCGCTCAGTTCCAGCGACGAAGCCACGCTGCCGTCCGCCATGTGCCAGTCGTGGGCGGAGACGCCGGGGCTTTCCGCAGGCACCAGGAACAGCGAGATTCCCGATGCATCGCCCGGTTCGCTCGAAATCCGGGCCGAGACGATATAACCGTCGGCCCCGCCTCCGGCGACGCAGTAGGGCTTGGCGCCCGTCAGCTTCCACCCGTCGCCCTCGGCGACCGCCGTGGTTTCCACCCAACTCAGGCCATCGCGCGCGCGCGCTTCGGCATGGCCCAGCGCGAGGCGCCTGCTGCCGCTCAGCAATCCGTCGAGCCATTCGCCCTGAAGCGATTGCGGGGCGGTCGCGGCGAATAGGCGTCCCGCCATTACCACCGATTCGGCGAGGGGTTCGACCACCAGGCCGCGCCCAAGCGCCTCGAAGACCGTCGCAATGCCCGTGGCGTCCAGGCCAAGCCCACCCATTTCCTCGGGGAAGGGCGCCGCGATCAGCCCGAGTTCGCCGAGCAGTTCCCAATTGGTGTTGGAAAAACCGTTAGGCTGGGCCAGGAAGGCGCGGCGGCTGTCATGATCGTAATGGTCGGTAACGAAGCGCTCGGTCAGGGCCTTGAGCATTTCCTCGTCTTCGCTGAGGTCGAAATTCACAGTCCACTCCCGCAGGGATGTTCCCGCTTGAGCTGCGGTTCTATCATCAGGTGGGCTCCGGTTACCGCTGGGCAAAAGGCTAGTCATAAAAACGCGGTAATTCCACGCTTCAAGCGATTGTGCCCCCGGATTCAGCGGGCTAAGAATGAGCCTCGAGAGGACATCAATGCAACTTCTGTCACAGGAAAACATCGACGCCGTCCGCGTGACGTCGCCGGAAGGCATCCGCCCCGCCGCCGAGGCCCTGCATCGCATCGCCATGGAATGCGGCATGCGGGCCGCGCCCGCGCACGACATTGCCGACAAGCGTACGCCGGTCGATGCCGATGGCAACCTGCTCGCCACCGAAGTCTTCGGTTGGGAGGACGGTGACCGCGTCTGGTGGCGCAATTCGCGCATTGCCCTCGACAGCCCGCTGACCACCGCGTGCCGGTTCGAAAGCCAGCCGTTCTGGGCCAATGCGGAAGGTTTCCGCACGCTGGAGCGCAACGCCTACCTGTCCTCCATCGACATCGCCAATTTCGAAACCCGCTCGCTGACCCGCGCGGCGATCGGCGTGCCGGTCCACCTGCCGTTCGGCCAGATAGGGGCCGTAAGCTTCAACCCGCTCGATCGCGACAAGACCGATCTTTCGGAAGACTTCGCGCGCTATTCGGACGCGCTGGGTCTTTATGCGCGCACGTTCATCGCGACGTATGTGCAGGTCATGGGCTCGACGCAGGCGCTGCCGCCCGAATCCCGCCTCTCCAAGCGCGAGGTCGAGTGCCTGCGCTGGGCGGCGATCGGCAAGACGGATCTGGAAATCAGCATGATCATGTCGCGCAGCCGTGCGACGGTACGCTTCCACATCCATAACGCGGCGACCAAGCTGAACGCGGTCAACCGTAGCCAGACTGTCTTCAAGGCGGCTCAGCTAGGCTATATCTCGCTCCAGAACTGACGTAAATTTTGAAATAACAGTGGCTTGCAAGTGCCGGCGAAGCATCGCCGGCACGCTTTGCGTTACCCTCTTTCCCAAGCCGATTTTCTTGTTACACTCTGCTTACAACATAAAGAGAGGGATGCCGATGGAACGCAAGATGCATACTGCATTGCTGTTCAAGCTACTGGTCATTTTTGCCGCCTTCGCGGCGCTTTTCGCGCCCTTGCGCTCCTGGATACTGAATTCGGTAGGCTTCTAGGCCGCAAGGGATCGGGCGACGCATCGCTTTGTGCGATGGTCGCCGCCTTTGACCTTCCGACGGGTCAGCGATCCTCCAGCATCAACTTCGCCCCGCGCAGGCCGACAGCCATGGCGGGGGCGTTCGTATTGCCGGTGACGTGCCATGGCATCACCGAGCAATCCGCTACCCGCACGCCCTGAACGCCGTTCACCCTGAGGCGGGGGTCGACGACGGCTTCGGCATCGCCGCCCATCCGGCACGAGCGGATCGCATGGAGGCCGCAGCTAGACAGGCGGCGGAACATGGCGAGGATGTCCTCGTCGCTCTCAACCTGTGCGCCGGGGACAAGTTCTTCACCGACCATATTCGCCAGAGGCCCGGCGTGGGCGTAGTTCCGCATGGCCCGGACGAGGGCGATCGCGGACTGGCGATCATGCTCGGTTGTCAGGAAGTTGTGCAGGATTTCAGGTGCATCGCCGGAGCCAGGGCCGGTTGCACGCACGCTGCTCTCGCTCGTGAGGCGCAGGAGCTGGCCGTAGATGGTGACGCCGGGCTTGGGGTCGATCTTGTCGAGCGGCACGGGGTCCTTGTCGTCGCCGACCTTGAAGGTGTAACCGCCGAGATAGAACTGCGCATCGGTGCGCCCATCCGGATGAGCAACATTGCAGAAAGCGCCGACCTCGAAAGGCCCAGTCGCGAGCACGCCGTCGCCGCGCAGCAGGTAACGCAGCATGGCGAAGGCCGCGCCGATGCCGAAGAAGCTCTTGTTGGTGCCCTTGCCATGGTCTAGCCGGAAGGGGATCGAGAGCGAGAGGTGCTCGATCATCTTCTCGCCGACATCGGGTGAGTGTGCCACCAGCGGAATGCCCGCCGCAGCAAGCCTTGCAGCATCGCCGATGCCGGAGCGCTGTAGCAGCAGGGGGCTTTCCATGGCGCCCGCGCTGACGACGATCTCTCCGGCGCAGTCGAATCGCTGCGGCTTGCCGTTCACCGTGGCATCGAGGCCCACCGCGCGGGTGCCGTCGAAGACGATGCGGTCGGCCATCGCGCCGGTGACGACGGTGACGTTGGGCCGCTTGCGAGCCGCCGCCAGGTAAGTCCGCGCCGAGGAATCGCGCTTACCGTTGCGGATGTTGTGGCTGTAGTAGCCGACGCGCGGGCCGGGGGTGCCGTTGAGATCGTCCACCCGGCGCAGGCCCTGCGATTCGCCCGCCTCGATCATGCGTTCGGCCAGCGGATACGTGTAGCAGGCCGGGTCCACCCGGACGAGGCCGCCGCTGCCGCGCATGGGGCCGGGGCCTGCCTTGTGGTCTTCCAGTTCCTTGAACGCCTCGGTCATGCTGGCGCCGTTCCAGCCGGTGGCACCTGCCTCGCGCTCCCAGGCGTCATAGTCGGCGGGCTCGCCCCGGCTCCAGATCATGCCGTTGATGGACGACGAGCCGCCAAGGCCCTTGCCGCGAATCCAGACTTCGCCCGCGCCTTTGTCATTGGCGCCGGGATCGCGGGGCTGGGCGACGTGGTAGGCCCACATGTGCTCGGGCTTCTTGACCAGCTTGGCGACGCCCTTGGGCAGCGTGACCCAGAAGCTGTCGTTTTCGCCGCCCGCCTCCAGCACCAGCACTTGCGAGCGGCCGTCGGCGCTTAGCCGCTCCGCCATGACGCAGCCCGCGCTGCCTGCGCCGACGATGATGTAGTCCCATTGCTTGGCCATAGTCCGTCTCTCCCGGCGCAGGGTTGTCCCAGTCGCCCTCGAAGTCGCACGAACTAGCGCAATGGCTATCCTATCGTTTTGGTGAGTCACAATGCTGCGCAGGACCCGCTTAAATCGAATCCATGGCCGGGCCTGACCAACGGGCTGGATGAGCCAAGGATTGGGCCAGAGGATTAGGAGTATGATGACACCGATAGCCGATGGCCTGTTCACCGAAGAGACGCCCCCGCGTCTGATCGGCGGCAAGGACCGGGAAACCGGCCGGATCGTCTTCCCGTGCCCCGCGTCGCCGACTTTCGAGGCGGTGCCGTTGTCGAGCGAAGGCACCTTGTGGTCCTACACCGTCCAGCGCTTCCGCCCGAAGACCCCGCCTTACGCCGGGCCCGAAGCGTTCGCGCCCTGGGTCGTGGCTTATGTCGAACTGCCCGGGCAGGTGATCGTCGAGGCGCGGCTGAACGATGTCGCGTTCGAGGACGTGAAGGTTGGCATGCCGGTGCGCTTCGCGCCGTCGCCGCTGAACCCGGACCTCTTGGACAGCCCCTATATCCCCGCCTACGTACCCGCAGGAGGCGCAGCATGAGCGGCGACGTGTGCATCGTCGGCATCGGCATTCACCGCTTCGGGCGGACCGATGGCCTGTCCGGCGTCGATCAGGGCGTCTATGCCGTGCGCGAGGCGCTGGCCGATGCGGGCGTGGAGTGGCCGCAGGTTCAGTTCGCCTATGGCAGCTCGGATGCGGCGGGCAATCCGGACACGATGGTCGATCGCCTCGGCCTGACCGGGGTTCAGTTCATCAACGTGCGCAATGGCTGCGCGGCGGGCGGTTCGGCGCTGTTCTCGGCGCAGATGGCGATCAAGTCGGGCGAGTTCGACCTTGGCCTCGCGGTCGGCTTCGACAAGCACCCGCGCGGCGCCTTCAACGCGCTGCCGAGCGAATACAACCTGCCGGAATGGTATGGCGAAGTCGGCCAGATGGTCACCACGCAGTTCTTCGCCGCCAAGATCATGCGCTACATGAGCCTGTTCGGCATCTCGCAGAAGACGCTGGGCATGGTGTCGGAAAAGGCGTTTCGCAACGCTGTCCACGCGCCGCATGCCTGGCGTCGCCAGCCGGTGTCGCTGGAGGAAATCCTCGAAGCGCCGCTGGTGAGCGATCCCTATACCAAGTACATGTTCTGCTCTCCGGCAGAGGGCGGCGTGGCGCTGATCCTCGCCAGCGAGAAGAAGGCGCGCGAGTTGGGTAAGCCGCTGATCCGGCTCAAGGCTGCGACCATGCGCACCCGTCCGCCGAGCAGTTTCGAAGTCTTCGCGCCGAGCGTGGACGTGGTCGAGGATGACAGCAGCCCGCGCGGCACCGCCTCGCGCATCGCTTCGGCCGACGCCTATCGCCTCGCCGGGATCGGCCCGGGCGACATCGACGTCGCCCAGCTTCAGGACACCGAAGCGGGCGCCGAACTCATGCACATGGCCGAGAACGGCTTCTGCGCCGATGGCGAGCAGGAGCAGTGGCTGGCCGAGGGGCGCACCGAGATTGGCGGCGCGCTGCCCGTCAACACGGACGGTGGCTGCCTCGCCTGCGGCGAGCCGATCGGCGCATCGGGTCTGCGCCAGGTCTACGAAAACGTCGTGCAACTGCGGGGAGACGGCGGCGGCCGTCAGGTCCCGAATGCGCCCAAGACGGCATACAGCCATGTCTACGGCGCTCCGGGCGTCTCTGCAGTCACCATTCTGGAACGCTGATGGATATCGAACTTTCCCCTCAAGACGCTGCCTTCCGCGATGACGTCCGCGCCTTTCTGCGCGACAATCTGCCTGCCGAGGTAAAGGCTGGAGCGGCGGCGACGCCCTCGGTCTTCGTAGAGCCGGAGATCGGGCAGGCGTGGAACGCGGTGCTGAACAAGCAGGGCTGGCTGGGCTACCAGTGGCCCGCCGAACACGGCGGCACCGGCTGGACCCCGCTGCAGCGCTACCTGTTCGAGAAGGAATGCGCCGCTGCCGGCGCGCCGAACCTGACGGTGCTCGGCCTCAAGCTGCTCGCCCCGGTGATCTACAACTTCGGTACCGATGCCCAGAAGGCGCAGGTTCTGCCGCGCATCCTTTCGGGCGAGGACTACTGGTGTCAGGGCTTCTCCGAACCGGGCGCGGGTTCCGACCTCGCCAGCCTCAAGACCCGTGCCATTCGTGAGGGCGACCACTACCGCGTCAACGGATCGAAGATCTGGACCACCCACGCGCATCACGCCAACCGCATGTTCACGCTGGTACGCACCAATACTGAGGTGAAGAAGCAGGCAGGCATCTCGTTCCTGCTGATCGATCTCGACACGCCCGGCGTCTCGGTGCGCCCGATCCTGACCAATGCGGGCGACCACGAGGTCAATCAGGTCTTCCTTGAAGACGTCATGGTCCCGGCCGAAAACCTCGTCGGCGGCGAGGGCGATGGCTGGACGATCGCGAAGTTTCTGCTTGAAAATGAACGCGGTGGTTCTTGCCACGCGCCCAAGCTCGGCTACGATCTCGACCAGATCGAAGCCGCCGCGAAGGACGAGAGCGATGGGAAGGGCGGTATCCTCGCCGACCAGACCGACTGGCGCCGCCGCGTGGCCAAGGCCCGTCTCTCGGTCAACGCGCTGGAGATGATCGAACTGAAGATCATCTCGGAGATCGCCAAGGGCCGCAAGGCCGGGCCGCAGACCTCGCTGACCAAGCTGCTGGCGTCCAACCTGCGGCAGGAGATCGATCTTCTGGCTGTGGACCTCTACGGCCCCGCCGGCCTCCAGCTGGAAACCGCGCGCCCGCTCTATGGCGACAACGCGCCGGCCGCCGTCCATTCGAAGGCCGCGCAGGTCGCCTCGGCGCGCTATCTCAACAGCCGCGCGTGGACCATCTTCGGCGGCACCAACGAAGTGCAGAGCACCATCATCGCCAAGTCGGTGCTGGGGCTGTGACTTCGCAGCTTGCAGCTAACCTCGCGTGGGAATCCATGCTTCGACAAGCTCAGCATGAGCGGGGTGGGACGGGCAATCCGTTCTCCTTCCCGCTCAGGCTGAGCCTGTCGAAGCCCCCGCGTTCCCACTCAGAAATTCACACCATCAACGAGAGGAATCCCTGATGCAGCTGAACCGCGAGGCGCTGACGCGCGCCTATCGGCAGATGAAGCTGATCCGCGAATTCGAGGAACGGCTCCACGAGGAGATCCAGACCGGCGAGATCGCGGGCTTCACCCACCTCTACTGTGGCCAGGAAGCCGTCGCCGTCGGCGTGTGCGAGCACCTGACCGAGCGTGACAAGATCGTCTCGACCCACCGCGGCCATGGCCACTGTCTGGCCAAGGGTTGCGACCTTGACGGCATGATGAAGGAAATCTGGGGCAGCCAGGAAGGCCTTTGCAACGGCAAGGGCGGATCGATGCACATCGCCGACATCAACAAGGGCATGCTGGGCGCCAACGGCATCGTCGGTGCGGGCGCGCCGATCGCGGTGGGCGCGGCGATCTCCAACAAGATCGATGGTCCGGACGAAAACGGCAAGCTGGCCGTCTCGATCGCCTTCTCGGGCGACGGCGCCTGCAACCAGGGCACCACGTTCGAGGCGATGAACCTTGCGGTCGTGACCAACGCACCCGCGATCTTCGTCTTCGAGAACAACCACTATTCCGAGCACACCGGCGTCGATTACGCGGTGGGCACCACGAGGGACATCGCCAGCCGCGCCGAAGCGTTCGGCATGAAGGTGTGGCGCGGCGACGGCACCGATTTCTTCGCCGTCTACGACACCTTCCGCGAAGTGCTGGAATATGTCCGCACCCCCGGTAATGGCCCGGCCGCCGTGGAATTCGATACCGAGCGTTTCTTCGGCCACTTCGAAGGCGATCCGCAGCGCTATCGCGGCGACGGCGAACTCGATCGCCTGCGTGCCGAGCGTGATTGCCTCAAGATCTTCCGCGCCAGCGTCACCGGCGCCAAGCTGCTGGAAGACGTGGATCTCGACACGATCGACACCGAATCCCTCAAGGCCATCGAGGATGCCGTCCAGGCTTCGCGCGCCGCACCGCGCCCGCAGCCCGAGAACGTCCTCGAAAACGTCTACATCAGCTACTGACGGCAGGAGCGAGACCCATGGCAAAAATGATGTATCGCGATGCCATCCGCAACACGATCTTCCAGGAAATGCAGCGTGACGAGCGTGTCGTCGTGCTGGGCGAGGACGTCGTCGGCGGCAACGGCACGGCCGGCGGCCCCGAAGCGATCGGCGGCATCTGGTCCACCTCGACCGGCTTCTACGAGGCGTTCGGCCCCAACCGCGTGATCGACACCCCGATCAGCGAAAGCGCCATCATGGGCGCGGCGGGCGGTCTGGCCCTCGCGGGCAAGCGTCCGGTGGCGGAGATCATGTTCGCCGACTTCATCGGCGTGTGCATGGACCAACTCTGGAACCAGATCGCCAAGTTCCGCTACATGTTCGGCGGCAAGTCGGTCTGCCCGGCGGTGATCCGCATGCCGGTGGGCGCGGGCTACAACGCCGCCGCGCAGCACAGCCAGATGATCTCGCAGTTCGTCACCAACATGCCCGGCATCAAGGTGGTCATGCCCACCACCCCGGAAGATGCCTGCGGCCTGCTACGCCAGGCGATCCGCGATGACGATCCGGTGGTCTTCCTCGAACACAAGTTCCTCTACGCGATGAGCGGCGAAGTGAACGAGGATCCGGATTTCTGCATCCCCTTCGGCCACGCCCGCCTTGCCCGCGCCGGTCAGGACGTGACCATCGTCGCCAGCGGCATGATGGTGCGCTACGCCGAGACGGCAGCGGACGATCTGGCGCAGGACGGCATCGGCTGCGACGTGATCGACCTTCGCACCACCTCTCCGCTGGACGAGGAAGCGATCCTCGACTCGGTCGAAGTGACCGGCCGCCTGGTCGTGGTGGACGAGGCCCCGCCGCGCTGCTCGCTGGCCACCGACATCTCCGCGCTCGTCGCCCAGAAGGCTTTCGCCAGCCTCAAGGCGCCAATCGAGATGGTGACCCCGCCGCACACGCCGGTCCCGTTCGCCCGCGAATTGGAAAGCGCCTACCTGCCGAGCCCGGCCAAGGTCGCCGCTGCCGTGCGCAAGACGCTCGAATACCGTTGAGGGGAGCGCTGACATGAGTCGCATCCGCGCATTCACGATGCCCAAGTGGGGCATCGAAATGACCGAGGGCACGATCGCCGAATGGATGGTAAAGGAGGGTGAAACCTTCAAGCGCGGCCAGACGCTGTGCCTGATCGAAACCGCCAAGATCACCAACGAGGTCGAGGCCGAATACGAAGCCACCGTGCGCCGCATCATCGTGGGCGGCGGTGCGGGCGAGGAACCCGTCGGCGCGCTGCTGGCGGTGTTCGACGAGGGTTCGCACTCGGACGCCGAGATCGACGCCTTCGTGGCCGATTTCCAGCCTGCTGAAGGCGGCATCGCCCAAGGTGCAGGTAAGGGGGGCGCCGAGAAGACCAAGGCCCAGGAGCCCGCTCCGGCTGCCGCTGCTGCGCCGGCTCCCGAAAAGCAGCGCATCAAGATCGACACAAACCGCCCGATCAGCCCCGAGGCCCTGCGCCTCGCGGAAGAAGAGGGCGTCGATATCGCCGGTATCGAGGGTTCGGGCCGTGGCGGTCGCATCACCCATCAGGACGTGGTGAAGGCGCTTCGCGGCGAGGGGGCTCCCTCGCTCAAGGGCACGGTTCCCGTCGAGGCGGACGACCTCACGGTCCTCGCCTCGCCGCTCGCCCGCCGTATCGCCGCGCTGCACGGCCTCTCGCTGCAGGGCCTGACCGGCACCGGACCGCGCGGCCGTATCTCCAAGGCCGATGTGCTGGCGCTCGTGCCTGCGCCGAAGGCCTCGGCCAGCGGCTTCGGCACGCCCGAATTCGTGGCTGGTGAGAACCGTCCCGAAGTCGTGCAGTTCGATCGCGTCCGCAAGGTCGTCGCGCAGCGGCTCACCCAGGCGAAGCAGGAGCTTCCGCACTTCTATCTGCGCATGTCGGCAAGTGCCGATGCGCTGATTGCGATGCGCAAGACCGCGAATGTCGTGCTGGGCAGCAAGGCTTCGGTGAACGACTGGATCGTCAAGGCCTCGGCCATGGCGCTGGCGAAGCACCCGGACGTCAACGTGCAGGTCCACGGTCAGGAAATCCATCGCTTCCCGCACGCCGACGTTTCGATCGCGGTCGCCAGCCCCAAGGGCCTCGTCACCCCGGTGGTGCGTCAGGCCAACCTGATGCGGATCGACCAGATCGCGGTGGAAACCCGCCGCCTGATCGACAAGGCGCAGGCCGGCAAGCTCAGCATGGACGATATGGACGGCGGCACCTTCTCCGTCTCCAACCTCGGCATGTTCGGGATCGAGAACTTCGACGCGATCATCAACCCGCCGCAAGGCGCGATCCTCGCCGTCGGCGCGGCGCTGCGCCAGCCGGTGGAGACGGATGACGGCGATGTGACCTTCGAAACGCGCATTTCCTTCACTCTCTCGGTCGACCACCGGGCCATCGACGGCGCTGCGGGCGCGCAGTTCCTGCAGACGCTCAAGGGTCTGATCGAGGCGCCCGAGGGCCTGTTCGGCGCGTGATTGCACACTTCCCCGTCATTCCCGCGAAGGCGGGAACCCATCTCCTGAGGGTGCAGGTTGCACCGTCATCAGTTGGGTCCCCGCCTTCGCGGGGATGACGAAGTTTTGAAGGGACAGAAAATGACCGGAGAGGCCACCCAAACCGTCGTGAAGCCCGGCCCGCTCAAGCGGCTGGGCGACGTGATCCAACTCGCCTATTTCCCGACCGATTTCGATGCGACCATGAAATACTGGATCGAAACGGTCGGCGTCGGCCCGTTCTTCGTCCTCAACGACGTGCGGCTCGACGACATGAAGTACAAGGGCCAGCCCACCGACGCCACGTTCACCATGGCCATCGGCTACTGGGGGGACATCCAGATCGAGCTTATCAAGACCGATTCCGATGCCCCCTCGCTCTATTCGGGCGAGTATGCGGTGCGCGATAGCCTGCACCACGTCTGCGTCTTCGTTGAATCGATCGCCGAAGCCCGCAAGGCCTGCGCCGAAGCCGGCGCCGAGGTGATCGTGGAGGGCAAGGTCGGCGCCGATGGCGAGGTGATCTATGTCGATCCCGGTCAGGGCCCCGGCCACGTAATCGAATACCTTCAGCCGCTCACCGGCACCGAAGGTCTGTTTCAGATGATGAAGGATGCCGCCCGCGACTGGGATGGCTCCGATCCGATCCGGGTGCTGCAATAATGAGCGAGATTTCCCAATACGCCCTCGACATGGCCGACAAGGTCGAGGCTTTCGTCCGTGAAAAGGTCGTGCCTTACGAGAAGGACCCGCGCCGCGATCACCACGGCGCGCCGACCGACGAACTGCTGATGGAACTGCGCGGCCTGGCCCGCGAGGTCGGCGTGCTCACGCCGCACATCCGCGCGGATGGCTCGCACCTGACGCAGCGCGAGACGGCGGTTGTGCTCATCAAGTCGGGCCTGTCGCCGCTGGGCCCGCTGGCCTGCAACACCATGGCGCCCGACGAGGGCAACATGTACCTCATCGGCCACGTCGGCTCGCCCGAACTGAAGGAGCGTTTCCTCAAGCCGCTGGTCGAGGGCAAGGGCCGCTCCGCCTTCTTCATGACCGAGCCGGCCGAATGGGGCGGCGCCGGTTCCGATCCGTCGATGATGAAGACCACCTGCCACAAGGATGGCAACCACTGGGTCATCAACGGCCGCAAGACCTTCATCACCGGCGCGCAGGGCGCGATGGTGGGCATCGTCATGGCGGCTTCGGCGGAGGAAGACACCAAAGGCGGCGCCTGCATGTTCCTGGTGGACCTGCCCGACGATGCCATCCGCATCGACGAGGTGCCGAACACCATCGACAGCTCGATGCCGGGTGGCCACGCCACCCTGACGATCGACAACCTGCGCGTGCCGGCCGAACACATGCTGGGCGACCCGGGCGAGGGCTTCAAGTATGCCCAGATCCGCCTGTCCCCGGCGCGCCTCTCGCATTGCATGCGCTGGCTGGGCTGCTGCATCCGCGCGCACGAGATCGCCAGCGACTATGCCTGCCGCCGCATGGCGTTCGGCAAGCAGTTGATCGAGCACGAAGGCGTCGGCTTCATGCTGGCGGAGAACGAAATCCTCATCAAGCAGTCCGAACTGATGATCGACTGGTGCGCCTCGGTGCTCGACACCGGCTCGCTCGGCACGGTGGAAAGCTCGATGGCGAAGGTCTCGGTGTCCGAAGCGCTGATGAAGATCGCCGACAACTGCGTGCAGGTGATGGGCGGCACGGGCGTTACCGAACGCACCATCGTCGAGCAGGTGTTCCGCGAAGTTCGCGCGTTCCGCATCTATGACGGCCCGACCGAAGTCCACAAGTGGAGCCTCGCCAAGAAGATCCGTCGCGACTGGCGCAAGGCGCAGGAAGCGGCTGCAAAGGAAGCCGAACCCGCATGAGCGACGTCGCTGAAGCCAACTCGGGCACCACCGCCGTGCGCGAGGGCTATGCCTTCGACGAGGCGGCGTTGACCGCCTGGCTGGAAGCCAATGTCGAGGGCTTCGCCGGTCCGCTGAGCGTCGAGCAGTTCAAGGGCGGGCAGTCCAACCCCACCTACAAGCTGGTGACGCCTTCGCGCAGCTACGTCCTGCGGCGCAAGCCGCCGGGCCAGTTGCTCAAGGGCGCTCATGCGGTGGAGCGCGAGGCCAAGGTGCTTTCCGCGCTCCATGGCGCGGGCTTCCCGGTGGCGAAGGTCTATGGCCTTTGCGAAGATGATGGCGTCATCGGCACCTGGTTCTACGTGATGGAAATGGTGGAAGGCCGCATCTTCTGGGATGCGACCGTCCCCGGCGTCTCCAACGAGGAACGCGCGGCGCTGTTCGACGCGATGAACGCCACGATGGCGCAGCTGCATTCCTGCGATCCCGAAGCCATTGGCCTTGGTGATTATGGCAGGCCGGGCAATTACTTCGCCCGTCAGGTCGGCCGCTGGTCGAAGCAGTATTTCGAGGACGAGGCTGCGGGCCGCAATCCGGACATGGACGCGGTGATCGCCTGGCTCGAAGCGAACATGCCTGCGGACGACGGCGCCTCCAGCGTGATCCACGGCGATTTCCGCATCGACAACATGATCTTCCACCCCACCGAGCCGCGCGTGCTGGCGGTGCTGGACTGGGAGTTGTCGACGCTCGGCCATCCGCTGGCGGACTTCGCCTACAACGCGATGATGTACCACATGCCGCCGCACATCGTCGCGGGGCTGGGCGGCGCGGACATCGCCGCGCTGGGTATCCCGAGCGAGGAAGACTACGTCGCCGCCTATTGCCGCCGCACCGGGCGCGAGGGGCTGCCGGACTATCGCTATTACATGGCGTTCAACTTCTTCCGCCTTGCCGCGATCTTCCACGGCATCAAGGGCCGCGTGATCCGGGGCACCGCCTCCAACGCCCAGGCGAAGGAGCGGGCCGAGGCCTTCCCCGAACTGGCACGGTTGGCGCTGGGGTTCACGCGGGGCTGAAGCGGCAAAGGGCGATGCACGTCCTTCGTAACTCACTCCATCACCCTGAACTCGTTTCAGGGTCCATCTGGCCGGAAGCCGCGTGCGATAATGCAGTGAACCGTACGGGCCGATGGCGAGACCACGCTTTAGCCAAAGCTGTCCGATGGACCCTGAAACGGGTTCAGGGTGATGGGGAGTTTATGGCGAAGTCAGGTATGATCTGGCCTGTCAGTGCCCAGACGAGTGACACGTCGCCCATTTCCTTGACTTTCCCTGCCCCCGGCCCTAACTGCCAGCCTTTCCGATCCCCCAGATTCTTTACCGGGAGTGCCCATGGCGCGCGTTACTGTCGAAGATTGCGTCGACAAGATCCCCAACCGCTTCGACCTCGTCCTTCTCGCCGCGCAGCGTGCGCGTGAGATTTCGGGCGGCGCCGAACTGACCATCGATCGCGACCGCGACAAGAACCCCGTCGTCGCCCTGCGCGAAATCGCCGAGGAAACCGTGGTTCCCAAGAACCTCAAGGAAACGCTGGTCACTTCGATGCAGCGCGTCCTGCCCGATGACGACGACGAGATGGATGACGTCGGCTCGCTCAGCCAGTCGGCCGAGGCGCTGCGTATTACCGCGTCGGCTCCGACCCGCAACACGTCGCTGGGCGGCGATTACGACGGCTGATCGTAACCATTGACTGCCGCCCGTACTTGACTGTGAGGGGGCGGCAGGCAACGATGCGGGCGTGTCCGCGAAATCGAAATTGCCACGTATCATCGGATTGACCGGGGGACCGCCCAGGAGGGCTGGTCCCCTTCGCGCGTCCGAGGCTCGCTCGAATGCGGTCGGCGAGCGCAAGAGCGCCACGATCGCCATCTACAGCGTCAAGGGCGGGGTCGGGAAAACGACTTTCTCCGCCAACCTCGCGTGGTGTTCGGCGGTGCAGAGCGGACACGGGACCTTGCTGTGGGATCTCGATGCCGCAGGCGGATCGGCGTTTCTCTACGGCCTTGAGCCGCAGGATACGCGGCTGGCCGAAGAGGTGTTCGCACGCGAACGCCCCGCCACGCGGCTGATCCAGCATACGGCTTTCGAGGGGCTGGACGTGCTCCCGGCGGATGAATCGATCCGTGCGCTCGACGCGCAACTGGTGAAGATCGGCAAGCGCAAACGGCTGGCGAAGCTGACCGAGGAGCTTTCGGCCGACTATCCGCGGATCATCCTCGATTGCCCGCCGGTGATGAACGAGCTTTCGGCGCAAGTCGTGCGTGCAGCGGACCTCGTTATCGTGCCGCTGCCGCCGTCGCCGCTCTCTTCGCGCGCCTTCGATCTGGTGGTTCGGGAGATTGCCGGGAATACTAAGCGGCACCCACCGATCCTGCCGGTTCTGTCGATGCTCGACATGCGCCGCGCCTTGCACAGACAGGCGTATGAGACGAGCCCGAACTGGCCCGCCATCCCTTACGCCAGCGCTGTCGAACAATGCGCCGTCCACCGCCAGCCGGTAGGCGCACTGGCGCCGCAAAGCGCGGCCACGCAGGCTTTTTCCCGTCTCTGGGCAGCGATCGAGAAGAAACTGGACCAGCGCGGCTGAGGGGGCCTCACGTCTGCATTGCGCGAATTCCGATCGCGGCTTAGGTTTTGCGCCGTCAAACGGGGGCGAACATGAACGGGATCAGCGAAGCACTGGCGGAGCTTGGGCAGGGCACCGCCCTCGCATCGGCGGTGGAGCCGGAGGCTGTGCAGGGCCAGGGCGAAAGGCATGACGGCCACACGCACGAAGCGGATTGCCTGAATTGCCGGACCCATCTGGTCGGTTCGCATTGCCATGCCTGTGGTCAGGCGGCGCACGTCCATCGTACGCTGGGCGCGTTCTTCCACGATCTGCTGCACGGGGTTTTCCATTTCGAGGGGAAAATCTGGCGCACTCTGCCGCTCCTGGCCTGGCGGCCGGGACGGCTGACCCGCGAATATATCGAGGGGCGCCGCGCCAGCTATGTGTCACCGATCGCGCTGTTCCTGTTTTGCGTCTTCCTCATGTTCGCGGTCTTCCACGCGACCGAAGGGCATGAGGAGCCCGTAGCGCAGACCGCCGATTCCCAGGGTGTCGGAGACAGCATCAAGCGGCTCGAAGGCGAGATCGCCGGTGTCGAGGGCAAGAAAAAGGCCGCCGCCGCGAAAGGTCAACCGACGGCGCAATTCGAATACCAGTTGAAGGGGCAGCGCACGGCGCTCGACACCTTGCGTGATATCGAGGCGGAGGGCGTGGACCGGAAGGTGGATCCGACCCGCAAGGTCAGCGACATCCCCGCGCTCGACAAGGCGATCAAGAAGTTCCGCTCCAATCCTGATCTGGCGAGCTACAAGCTCCAGACTTACGCCTACAAATACAGCTGGGCGCTGATCCCGATCTCGGTGCCGTTCCTGTGGCTGCTGTTTCCGTTCAGCCGACGCTTCCACCTTTACGATCACACGGTCTTCGTGACGTATTCGCTGTGTTTCATGACGCTGCTGGCGATCGTCGGCATGATTGCCGGGGCGATAGGCGTGGGCGGTCTGGTCGCGGTGCTGGTCCTGACTCCGCCGCTGCATATGTATCGGCAGTTGCGCGGGGCCTATGCCGTCGGCCGGGTCGGTGCCTTGTGGCGTACGGCGGTACTGCTCATCTTCGCCGCCATGGCGCTCGGGGTGTTCTTTACCCTGCTGATGGCACAGACGAGCATGTAGGCCACGACAGGCCGGGCCTCAGTCGATGATCTTGACCGCAAGGCACGGTTGGAATCTGCCGGCTTCGGGCTCTTCGCGATGCCACACGTCGATGACTTCGTAGTAGTGGAAGTATCCGTCCGCATCCCTGGCGATGGATTCGCCGACGCGGGGCAGGAAATCGAACCCTCCGGTGAAGAGCAATTGGTCGCCTTCGCCGTCATATATCTCGACCTGGGCCATCGCTCCCTCGCGGTTCATGATTATCCGGCGTTACAATACCGCACTTGCGGCGGAGTGGGAACCTGATCGAACCGGAACACACCTTCATCCGGCCGCGACAAAGGAAAGGGGCGTCAGACTCGCATCTGACGCCCCTCCTGCATTCTCCTTTGGGGAGAACCCTATCTTTTCCGCTCAGGCGCCCTGCGGCGCCGTCCCGGTGAATCGGCGGCCGGCCTTGGGGATGGCAGAGCCCGAGAGCGGACGCGCCGCCGAGGGGCCGCGCGGCTCCGAGGGGCGGTCGATCTGGCCGCCTTCGAGAAGCTGCTTGATCTCGTCGCCGGAGAGCGTTTCGTATTCCAGCATGGCCTGGGCCAAGGTTTCCAGCGCCACGTTCTGATCCTTGAGGATCTGCGTCGCACGGGCATGGGCATTATCGACCAGAGCGCGGATTTCGCTGTCGATCAGCTGGTTGGTCTCGCTGGAGCCCATGGTGCGCTGGGTGCCGCCCATTCCGAGGTAGCCTTCCTGGCTGTCCTCGTACTGGATCGGCCCGAGCTTGTCCGACATGCCCCATTTGGTGACCATCGAGCGCGCCAGACTAGTGGCATACTGGATGTCCGAGGAGGCGCCCGATGAGACCTTGTCGTAGCCGAAGATCAGTTCCTCCGCCACGCGGCCGCCCATCGCCACCGACAGGTTCGCGAGCATCTTGTCGCGGTGGTACGAGTAGCTGTCCCGCTCCGGCAAGCGCATGACCATGCCCAGCGCGCGGCCGCGTGGGATGATCGTCGCCTTGTGGATCGGGTCCGAAGCCGCTTCGTTCAGCGAGACGATGGCATGGCCTGCCTCATGGTAGGCGGTCATCTTCTTCTCGTCCTCGGTCATGACCATGGAGCGGCGTTCCGCGCCCATCATGACCTTGTCCTTGGCGTCCTCGAACTCCTGCATGGCGACGAGGCGCTTGTTGCGGCGCGCGGCGAGCAGGGCAGCCTCGTTGACGAGGTTGGCGAGGTCAGCGCCGGAGAAGCCCGGAGTGCCGCGCGCGATCACGCGCGGGTTCACGTCGGGGGCGAGCGGCACCTTCTTCATGTGCACGGCGAGGATTTTCTCGCGGCCCTCGATGTCGGGCACAGGAACCACGACCTGGCGGTCGAAGCGGCCCGGGCGCAGCAGCGCGGGGTCGAGCACGTCGGGGCGGTTGGTCGCCGCGATGATGATGATGCCTTCGTTCGCCTCGAAGCCGTCCATCTCCACCAGCAGCTGGTTCAGCGTCTGCTCGCGCTCGTCGTTCGAGTTGCCGAGGCCGTGGCCACGGTGGCGGCCGACAGCGTCGATTTCGTCGATGAAGACGATACAGGGCGCGTTCTTCTTCGCCTGTTCGAACATGTCGCGCACGCGGCTGGCGCCGACGCCGACGAACATCTCAACGAAGTCGGAGCCCGAGATCGTGAAGAACGGCACGCCCGCCTCACCGGCGATGGCGCGGGCGAGCAGGGTCTTGCCGGTGCCGGGCGAACCGACCAGCAGCGCACCCTTGGGAATCTGGCCGCCGAGCTTGGAGAAGCGGGTGGGATCGCGCAGGAACTCGACGATCTCCTCCAGTTCCTCACGCGCTTCGTCGATGCCGGCGACGTCGTCGAAGGTAACGCGGCCGGAGCGTTCGGTCAGCATCTTGGCCTTGGACTTGCCGAAGCCCATCGCGCCCGACCCGCCGCCCTTCTGGACCTGGCGCAGCGCGAAGAAGGCGATACCGACGATCAGCAGGAACGGCAGGGTCTGCGCGAGAATGTAGAGCAGCAGGCTGCCCTGTTCGGCTTCCTTGCCCGAATACTTGACGTCGTTGCGCTGGAGCAGGTCGGTCAGGGTCTGGTCGTTGGGAACGGGGACGGTCGAGAAACTGTCTCCATTCTTGAGCTTTCCGTCGATCCGGTCTTCGGAAATCTCGACCGAGGCGACGCTGCCTTCGGCGACCTTGCTGCGGAAGTCGGAGTAGGGAATCGCCGGGCCGGTGGTGGCGCGCGATCCGAACATCGAGACCACCATAAGGAGCGCGAGGAAGATGCCGCCCCATACGAGCAGGCTCTTGACCCATGGGTTGCCGTTGGGCTGGTCGTCGTTCATTTTGCGGGAATCCGTCCTTTCGCGCTCCAATGTAGGCGCATGGCGCTGAATCACAAGTTAGCGCGGGCAGGAGTAGCGTCGTTTCGGCGCGATATCCGCGGCGATGAGCGTCCGGCGGTGTCTCAGGTGTTCACCGCGAGGCGGGAAAGCGGCAGTTCCAGCGTCATACGGGTGCCGCGCTCCCCGTTCTCCAGAGCAATCTGCCCTTCCAACTGCTGACTGAGAATGCGGGATATGCGTAAGCCGATCGACTGTGCCGAGACGGGGTCGAAACCCGGCGGCAAGCCGCATCCGTCATCCTCGACCCGCAGCAGCACATCGTCCTGGCGGCGCTCCAGGCGCACGGTGATGACGCCGCATGCGTCATCGGGAAAGCCGTGTTCGAGGGCATTGGCGATAGCCTCCGTCACGATCAGCGCGACCGGTACGGCGCTGTCGGGGCGCAGGGTGACGCCTTCCTGCGCTTCGACCTCGCAGGTGATCCCGGTCCGTGCACTCGACGCCATGGTCTTGGCGCACACTTCGCCGAGGAAGCGGTCGAGCGGGACGAGGCGGCCGTCATGATGGTAGAGCTGGCGCTGGATATTGCCGATGACCTGAAGCCGTGCAGCCGCATCCGACAGTGCGCGGCGCGCGATAGGCTCGGTAAGGGTGCGCATCTGCAGGGACAGCACGGCCCCCACCATCTGCAGGTTGTTGCCGACGCGGTGCTGCATCTCCTGGAACAGCAGTTCGGCGCGCTCGGCCAGCTGGCGGCGTTCCTCGGCGAGGGCGCGCACTTCCTCGCGGGCGCAGTGGAGGCGGTGGTTGGCAGCCTGCATGAAGTGGACGAGGGCGATATCGACCACCACGACGCCGGTGTAGAACAGCATCGCGGTCAATGTGCCGTGGTCAAAGGCGAAGGCCATCCGCGGCGGGATGAAGACGTACCAGGCGAACAGCCCGCACAGGATCGCGGCAAGGACGCCCGGGCGCGGTCCGAACAGGAACGAGCTGAGGATGACGGCCGGAAAGAAGGTCAGGAACGGGTAGCCCGGCGGGAATGCGGCATCGAGCACCCAGCGCAGCCAGAAGGCGAACAAGCAGAGCGCAGCGGTGGTGACGTAACGTACCAGAGGCCGGTCGGGAAGGAAGGGCAGGCGTTCGGTGAATCGGCTCGGACTGTTCAACGCGGACCTCAATCACCTTTGCGCGATCCATTCGCATGACTGGTATCGCATGGGTGAGACGCGCGAAAGGGAGGGCAGTTCCGATGTTGGGGAAAGGCGTCAGCGGCGGACGAGCTGGTAGTCGCCTGCGTCGTCGATCTGCGCCGCTCAACCGGGATAGACGACGATCGTGGTCTCCTCGATGATGGCAGGCCCGGCGATCGCCATGCCGGGCAGGAGATCGCGTCCGAAGTGGATCGGCATTTGCGCAACGCCCCGGCCGAGGTTGGCGCGGCGATGGCGGGAAGTGCGAGGGGCCACACCGCCGCGCGAACGGGTGGCTGCCGCCCGCAAAGCCTTCCACGGTAGACAGGATGCCCGGCATGACGAGGGCATCGGTGACGGTCGGCTCCGTGCCGCCGCGCCCGTAGCAGATGGTCCGGACTCCGAGCCGGCCGAGCGCGGGCCGACCTGCAGCGTGCCGGAGTTGACGTGGCAGATCGAGCCGCCGCCTGCACCCAGCGTCTCCACTTTCACCATGGGCACGCCGATCAGGTAGCGGTGGTGCATGCCCGTCAGCACCCTGCCGTACTTGGCGCGCGCCGCTTCGAGGTTGACGTATTCGTCGAGGACGTCCTTCTTCACGGCCTTGGGATCGCGCTGCAGCGCCGGGCCGAAGCCGCCGCCGCACAGGCCGCTCATGGGGTGCTCGACCGAGACCATCCCCGCCATTGCCGAAGTGTGCCTGAGCAACTGCTTGACGTTGAGCGACCCCGGCGTCCGGCCATTTAGCCACTTCCTCGCGCACGCGCCGCTCGGTCTGGGCGATGGACTGGTTGATCGCCGCGCGGGCGACCTGTGACCCCCCACCGGGCCACGAGCGCGTTAAGCATCCCCACCGCGTGCCGGACCCCGCGGATCATCGCCGCGAGGTCTCCGGCCAAGCTCGGGAAGCGGTTGTTGCGTACCACGGTATCGAACACGTCGCGGCGCAGGCTGCCCCGGTGGACCAGTTTGAGGCAGGGATAGATCACGCCTTCACGAACAGGTCGGCGGCGTCGAGCGAGAACCCGCCGGGGTTCTTGTCGCCGGCATCACCCTGGTGCGCTTGCGGGGTCTGGATGCAGACGAGTTCGCCGTTCCCGTCGTAGACCGGTCCATAGACGCATTAGTCCGTCAGGTGGCCACCGCCATGGTCGGGGTCGTTGGCGAGGAACACGTCGCCCGCCCCCAGTCGTAGCGCTCCCGGTTCATCAGGACCCAGCGCGTCTCCATCTGGTTCACGAAAGTGAGGTGCGGCGTGCCTACGGCCCCCATCGCGAGTTGGCCTTGCGCATCGACGATCGCGGCATTGCGCTCGTTCGACTGGTGATGATCGGCGAGCTTGCCGCCCGGCCAGCCTGCGGTTCAGCTCATAGGACATGCCTGCCTCTTCCTCCTCCCTGACGGGCCCGGGATACGTGCGGGCGCGATTGTCTTCTCGACAAAGCGCGCCGGGCGGCGTGCATTTTACGAAAGGCGGCGCTATCGGCCGGGCCTGCCAGTGTATCGGAGCCTATCCCGCGATGAAGACGAGACCCCGCATCCATCCCGTCTACGCCGAAATGGGCACGACGGTGTTCGAGCGAATGTCCGCGCTCGCCCGCGAGACCGGCGCGATCAATCTCGGGCAGGGCTTCCCCGATGGCCCACCACCTGCGCCCCTGCTGGAAGCGGCGGCGCGGGCGCTACATGAACAGTCGAACCAGTACCCGCCGGGTGTCGGGCTTCCCGCGCTGCGCGAGGCCGTCTGCGCCCACTATGCGCGCACGCAGGGGCTGGCACTCGCGCCCTCGGAGGTCGTCGTCACGTCCGGCGCCACCGAGGCCATCGCCGCCGCAGTGCTGGCGCTGGTGTCGGAGGGCGACGAGGTGATCCTGTTTCAGCCTGCTTACGACGCCTATGCGCCGATGGTGCGGCGGGCTGGAGGCGTACCCGTCTCGGTCCTGCTGCAACCGCCGCATTTCCGTTACGATGCGGCGGCGCTGGAGGTGGCGGTGACGCCCCGGACGCGCGCGATCATGCTCAACGATCCGCTCAATCCCGCTGGCACCGTGGCGAGCGTCGATGAGCTTGCGATGATCGCGCGGTTCTGCACCAGGCACGATCTTGTCGCGATCTGCGACGAGGTGTGGGAGCAGGTGCGCTTCGACGGCGCGGCGCATCGCTCGCTGATGGCCTGCGAAGGCATGGCGGAGCGGGTCGTGAAGATCGGCTCGGCGGGTAAGATCTTCGGCCTTACCGGCTGGAAGATCGGCTGGATGGCCGCGAAGGGAGACCTCGGTTCTGCGCTCGCGCGGGTGCACCAGTTCCTCACGTTCACGACGGCGGTTCCACTGCAATGGGCCGTCGCCGAAGGACTGGAGCGGGCGGACATTCTCGATGGATTGCACGCCGACTGGGCGGCTTCCCGTGCCCGGCTCAAGGCGGGGTTGGAGGCGGCGGGGCTAACCGTCCTGCCTAACGCGGCGACGTGGTTCCTGTGCATCGACCTCGCCGCATCCGGCATCGCTCTGACCGACCGCGAATTCAGCGAGCGGGCGCTGCGCGAGGCGGGCGTGGCTACGGTTCCGGTCAGCGCCTTGTATGAGAGCGGCCAGAACGGGCAAGGCGCGCCGAGCCATATCGTGCGCCTGTGCTTCACCAAGCCCGACGACGTGCTCGACGAGGCGCTGGAGCGGATCTCCGCATGGGTGCGCGGCCTGTGAGCGTCCTGCGCTGGCGTCCGATGCGCGCCGAAGACATCGACGGCGTCGTGGACGTGGCGCGCACGGCGTTCCCCGACCATTTCGAGGCGCGGGCGTGTTTCGCCGAGCGGTTCGCGCTGTTCGCGCCGGGCTGCTTCGTGCTGGCGGATCCGGTGACGGCAGGCGTGAAAGGTTACCTCGTCGCTTATCCGTGGCCGCTTGGGGCCATCCCTCCACTCGACAGTCTGCTCGGCACGTTGCCGGACGAGCGCGAGGCGTTCTACCTTCATGATCTTGCCCTGCATCCGGACGCGCGCGGACTGGGACATGCAGGTCCCGCAGTACGGCGGCTTTTCGCGGACCTGCGCGCGCTTGGCGGGCAGGAGGTTGCGCTGGTTTCGGTCAACGACACCCTGGCGTTCTGGCGGGGTCAGGGCTTTGCGGCGGTCGCTGCGGACGAAGCCCTGCGACGCAAGCTCGCCAGCTACGGGCCGGACGCGCGGTACATGCGCCGCGCGATCTGAAAGCCCGTCTCCGTCTGCCGGAGAGCGATGAAATCAGGGGCTTGACGCCATGCTGCGCTGCGGCATTCTTCGTCCTTTCCAGACACCGGTGGGGGCCAGATGGATCACGCACAGACGCAGGCAGCCGGGGGCACGGGACGAGATGATACCCTCTGGAACGCGGACCTTGCGCCCACTGACGCAACGCAGCGAAACTGGCGCTGGTGGCACTTCGCGGCGCTGTGGGTGGGCATGGTGGTCGCCGTTCCGACGTGGATGCTTGCCGCCGGTCTGATCGAGCAGGGCATGTCGGCGACGCAGGCGGCGCTGACGGTGGTGCTGGGCAATGTCGTGATCCTCGTGCCGATGCTGCTGATCGGGCATTCCGGAACGCGCTACGGCGTGCCTTTCGCGGTACTGGTGCGGGCCTCCTTCGGCACCGTGGGCGCGCGGTTGCCTGCGCTCGCCCGCGCGCTTGTCGCTTGTGGATGGTACGGTATCCAGACGTGGATCGGCGGAGAGGCCCTGCTGACCCTGCTCGGCATTTTCCTCGGGGCGGACCTTCGAGGCCCGCCGCTGCCGTTCTTCGGGATCGGGCTGGGCCAGCTGCTGGCCTTCATGGCGTTCTGGCTGGTGCAACTGCTGTTCGTGCGCAAGGGCCTGCTGACGATCCGGCGGCTGGAGACCTGGACCGCGCCGCTCAAGATCGTGGCGTGCGTGGCGCTGCTGTGGTGGGCGATCGATGCGGCCGGCGGGATCGGCCCGATCTTCTCGGCGCCGTCCGCCTTCGGGCCGGGCGGAGCGAAGGAAGGGCAGTTCTGGGCGGTCTGGCTTCCGTCGATGACCGCCATGGTCGGGTTCTGGGGCACGCTGGCGCTCAACATTCCGGACTTCACTCGCTTTGCGAAGACCCAGCGAGACCAGATGATCGGCCAGACGCTCGGCCTGCCGCCGACGATGGGACTGATCGCGCTGATCAGTGTGATGACCACTTCGGCGACCGTGGTGATCTACGGTCATGCGATCTGGGACCCGGTAGCGCTGGCGGGCACGCTGTCGGGGCCGTTCGTGCTGCTGGGGCTGATCGTGATCGCGGTCGATACGGTGTCGTGCAACATCGCGGCGAACCTGGTGTGCTCGGCCTATGACTTCGCCTCGCTGAGCCCTTCGCGCATTTCCTACCGCACCGGCGCGTTGATCACGGCGGTGATCGGCCTCGTCATCATGCCGTGGAAGCTGATGGCCAGTACCGATGGCTACATCTTCACGTGGCTGACCGGCTACGGCGCGCTGCTCGGGCCGATCACCGGCATCCTGATCGCCGACTACTGGCTGGTGCGCGAGACGAAGCTGGACGTCGAGGGCCTCTACAGCGAGACCGGCCCTTACGTGTACGGCAATGGCTGGAACCCGCGCGCGCTGATCGCGCTGGCGCTGGGTATCGCGCCGAATGTGCCGGGCTTCCTCAAGGTTTCGGCGCCGGGCCTGTTCGGCGGATTCGGAGAGGTGTGGTCGGTGATCTACACTTACGCATGGTTCGTTGGCGTGGGCGTGGCGCTGGCGTCCTATGCGCTGATGATGCGCGGACGCGGCGCGCCTTTGATGCTGGAGCCGCAGACGGCCTGATATTTCAGGCGTTCAGGCCGCCGTTTACGCTCAGAACCTGCCCGGTGATCCGCCGCGCCCCGTCACCGCACAGGAACAGCGCCAGGGGAGCGATGTCCTCGGCGGTGGGGAGGCCGAGGCCCGCCCGCTGCGCTGCGCTGGCCATGCGTTCGGAACCCATGCGCTGCGCGCTCTCGCTGCCTTCGACATAGCTCGGCGAGATGACGTGAGCGCGGATACCGTCGCGCGCGGCCTCGACGGCGAAGTTGCGGATGAAACCTATGGTCCCGGCCCGTGCTGCGCCGATCAGCGTCTGGCGCGGCGCCGCATAGATACCCGCATCCGAAACGAAGGCGATCAGCGTTCCGCCCTGCTGCGCCAGAAGTTCGTAGGCGGCATGGGCCAGCCGCTCGATCCAGCCGACCGAGACCTTGAGGAAATCGCCGAATACTCCCGGCGAAGTGCCGGGAAACAGGCCGGTTATGCCCTGGGGGCCGGTCGCGGTGCAGTCGATCACCGCGTCGATGCGGCCGTATTGCTCGGCCACTTCGGCAACGAGGACTTCGGCGGCGTCCTCCGCCCATATGTCGGCAACGAAGCCGTCTATCGTACCGAAGTCGGAGAGATCGACCACCATGTCCTGCAGCTTCTCGGGACTGCGGCCGTGAAGCGCGACTTTCCAGCCCTGATCCAGAGCCAGGCGGGCAATGGCGCTGCCGATGGAGCCGGAGCCACCGGCGATGAGGAGAACGCGGGTCTCGGTCATGCGCTCTCGTTCTGACATCCTCCCCGTTGCATCGCAATGGGGAGGGGGACCGCCGCGAAGCGGGGGTGGAGGGGGAAAGCACTACCCCCTCCGTCGGCGCTTCGCGCTGCCACCTCCCCATCGCCGCGCGACAGGGAGGATTTGCGCGGTCAGTCGCTTTCGAATGCGGCGCGCATGTCGTCGGGGGCGAGGTCGGAGAACTTGGTGATGCGCGCCTCGAAGCGCAGGCGGACCTTGCCGGTGGCGCCGTGGCGCTGCTTGGCGATGATCAGTTCGGAGAGGCCGGTGACCTCCTCCATCTTGGCGCGCCAGGTCTCCCACTTGTCCTTGACATCGACGCCGTCGGTGTCGCTGGGGAACTTGGGCTCGGTTGCCTTCACGTAGTAGTCTTCGCGGTAGACGAACCAGACCATGTCGGCGTCCTGCTCGATCGAGCCCGATTCGCGAAGGTCGGACAGCATCGGGCGTTTGTCGTCGCGCTGTTCCACCGCACGGGAGAGCTGCGAGAGCGCGATCACCGGAACGCCCAGTTCCTTGGCCAGCGTCTTGAGGCCGCGCGAAATCTCGGAAATCTCGTTCACGCGGTTGTCGTTGGCGCGGCCCGACCCGGACAGCAGCTGCAGGTAGTCGATGATGACGAGGCCGATGTTGTGGCGGCGCTTGAGGCGGCGGGCGCGGGTGCGCAGGCCGGCGATCGTCAGGCCGGGGCTGTCGTCGATGTAGAGCGGCAGTTCGGCAAGGCGCTGGCTGGCGAAGGACAGCGACTGGAAGTCCTCACGGCTGATCTTGCCCATGCGCAGCGCTTCGGAGCTGATGTTGGACTGCTCGGCCAGAATACGTGTCGCTAGCTGGTCGGCGCTCATTTCGAGGCTGAAGAAAGCCACCGGCGCGCCCACCGACTTCTCGTGTGGCATGCCGTCGCGCACGGTGTCGTCGACGTAGCGCTGCGCGGTGTTGAAGGCGATATTGGTGACCAGCGAGGTCTTCCCCATGCCGGGACGCCCGGCAAGGATGATAAGGTCGGAATCGTGAAGGCCACCGATCTTCTGGTTGACCGAGGTGAGGCCGGTGGTCTTGCCCGAGATGTGGCCGCCCGAATTGAACGCCTTTTCGATCGCCTGGATCGCGACGCGGGTGGCGGAGCCGAAGCTCTTGGCCTCGTTCTGCGTCGCGGCGCCTTCGGCCACTTTGTAGAGCGCGGCTTCGGCGTGCTCGATCTGCTCCATCGGCTCGACCGATTCGGAGGTATCCATCGCGCTCTCGACCAGATTGCGGCCGACCGAGATCAGTTCGCGCAGCAGGGCAAGGTCGTAGATCTGCTCGGCCAGCTCACGCGGGGCGAGCAGGCCCTGGCCGTCTGCCGTAAGCCGGGCGAGATAGGCGACGCCGCCCAGCGCCTTCAGCGATTCGTCGGCCTCGAAATAGGGGCGCAGGGTGACCGGCGTGACCACCGCCTTGCGGTCTAGCAGCTGCAGGATGCGCTCGTAGAGGCGGCCGTGGACGGGCTCGAAGAAATGGAGCGGGGTGAGCGGGGTCTGCAGTTCCTCGATCACGCGGTTGTCGATGAGGACCGCGCCGAGGAACGCGGCTTCCGCCTCGACGTTCGCGGGCAGGGTTCGGACTTCCGCACCATCGGTACGGGCAAGGGCAACAGGCTGGACCATAAGCGCCGGACAATGCTCCGGCAGCGCTGCGCGAACAAGTCAGGCGGGGAGGGATATTAATCCACAAGCTGTGGATGTGTGTGGGCTGTGCGCGGCGCTGCCCACCCCGCTGCGACTAGGGCCTGCGGCCCAAGTCTCGCTCCCCTCCCGCAAGCGGGAGGGGTTGGGGGTGGGTTTTCCCCTTCGCACTCAATCCAAAGCCCACTTGCCCGCCCATGCCGCAACCGCGTAAAGGGCGTGCCGTAATGGCCGACCCGCGTATCTCCCACATCGAACTCGACGATGCGACCATCCTGTGGCGCAATGCCGATATCGAGCAGGAACGGCGCATCGCCATCTTCGATCTCATAGAAGACAATGTCTTCAAGCCCTTGCGCTCGTCAGAGGCGGGGCACGAGGGGCCGTATCGCCTGCGGCTTTCGGTACAGGACGGGCGCTTGTCGCTGGAAATCACCGCCGATAACGGAGCGGCGCTGGAGACGCTCGTGCTCGGCCTCGCCCGATTCCGGCGGCCGATCCGCGAGTATTTCGCGATCTGCGAGAGCTATTACCAGGCGATTCGCAAGGCGACCGCGCAGGAGATCGAAACCATCGACATGGCCCGCCGCGCGATCCACAACGAGGCATCGGAACTGCTGCTCGAACGCCTGCAGGGCAAGGTCGAGACCGACCACCCCACGGCACGGCGGCTGTTCACGCTGATCTGCGTCCTGCATATCCGCGGCTGAAGGGGACATCGTGGCACGCAAGACAAGGACCGCTTCGGGCGGCAGGGGGCTGTTGTGGCGCGCACTGGGCGCCCTCGCGCTCGTGGCGATCGTCGCCGGGGCATGGGGCTGGTGGCACTTGCGTCACTGGACGCCGGAGCGCGCCGTCTACCCGCTACAAGGCGTCGAGATCGGCGTCGATGACGGCGAGGTCAGTTGGAAGTCGCTAAAGGCCATCGGCGCCGACTTCGCCTATATCGACGCGAGCGCCAGCGCTTTCGCGCGCGATCCGGCCTTCGTGGACAACTTCGAGGCGGCCAAGGCGGCGGGCATGCAGGTGGGGGCGCTCCACCGCTACGATCCATGCCAGCCTGCGGGAACGCAAGCGGCGAACTTCGTCACCACCGTCCCGCGCGACGCCAAGTTGCTGCCGCCCGCCGTCGAACTCGACATGCTGGCCGACGACTGCCCGGTGAAAGTCTCCGACGCGCGGGTCGAGAGCGAGCTGATGACCTTCCTCAATCAGGTCGAAACTCACGCGGGCAAGCCGGTGATCCTCAAGGTCACGCCGGCCTTCCAATCGCGCTACACCATCGCCCACAAGCTCGACCGTAACCTGTGGCTGGTGCAGGATCGCTTCGAGCCGGGCTATGCGGGCCGGCCCTGGACGATGTGGACGGCGAACCATTCGCTCGCCAACGAGGTTGCGCAAGGGGGGCTGCGCTGGGTAGTCGTGCTGCCATGACTACCGACATGAACGACGACACCCGCGACACCCTTATGGCGGCCGCCCGCAAGGCCGCTGCCGGAGCTTATGCGCCTTATTCCAACTTTCATGTCGGGGCAGCGCTGCTGCTGGCCGACGGCACCTTGGTGACCGGCGCCAACGTGGAGAACGCGAGCTATGGCCTGTCGCTCTGCGCGGAGACGGTCGCGATCGCCGGGATTCTGGCGACGGGCGACCGGCCGCAGCTGCAGGCCCTGGCCGTCACCGGCGGCGCGCCAGGCGCGGCCGGGCAGGGGCCTCAGGTGACGCCGTGCGGGCGCTGCCGCCAGATCATCAACGAGATCGCGCAGCTTGGCGGCACTGACCCCGTGGTCTGGTGCGACGGCGCCGAAGGCGTGCTGGAAACCCGGCTCTCCGAACTGCTGCCTTACGCCTTCGGACCTGCGAACCTGGGCTGAACACCCGGTCCCACACGGCGACGGGCAGGCACCATCCGTCGCATGTCCTATTGTCTACCTTTCAAGTTGAGATAGTCTCCAGGCCAGTCGGGACACATAGAGTCGACCGGCGGAAGCTCGATCAACTGGAGATTCCCATGGCAACGCTTCGCAATTTACCTGAACGCGAGACGCCGCTCATCCTGCTGGTGCCCGGCACGCCGCTTACCCCCAAACACTGGATGAGCCGCTGGGCACAGTGGAGCGAGCACTGCCGCGTGGTGGAACTCGGCCTTTGGGATGAGCCGCACCGCAATACCTGGGTGAACAAGCTGAACCTCGCGATCCGCCGTGCCGATCGGCCGGTGGTGATCGTGACCGACGACATCGCCGCGCTGGCACTTGCCTGGTGGGTGGAGTTCGAGGTGGCCGGGGCAGAAAGCCCCGTAATCGGCGCGCTGATCGTCGATGCGCCCAACGTGGACCTTCCGGGCGCCGACCCGCGCCTGGCCGCCTTCGGTGCCTGCCCGCGCCAGCCGCTGCCGTTCACCTCGTTCCTCGTCGCCGATCTCGACGGTTCTGCACAGCGCTCGATGCTGCGGCTGGCAAATGACTGGGGGGCTTGCCCGATCGCCGACGAGCCGCGCGGCGACTGGGGCGAGGGCTGGGTACTGCTCCAGTCCATCGTCGGTGCGCTGGGCGTGGAACTCGCCGAGCCGCACTGGGCAAGCGGCACGGTTCGCGAGGAGCGCCGGCGAACGGCGTTCTAGGATGTCTTCGTGCCGGACTTGCTCCGGGACTAGTGGCTGTCTTTAGGACCTGCCATCGGCGGGGGCTTCGACAAGCTCAGCCTGAGCGGCATCGAGATATTCTCTCAAATCCGCTCAGGCTGAGCTTGT
>NZ_BAAILP010000096.1:0-19046 GCF_054589055.1 Novosphingobium sp. 11B
GGACCGGTGGCCGAGCCGGGACCCACTTGCGCGCAGGGTGCCCGGTCGATGAACCGCGCCTAAAGACAGCCACCGGTCCCGGATCAAGTCCGGGACGACGGGGCCTTCATGCGGATCGTCAGCGCGGCTCCAGCCGGATCGCGGTGCCGCCGCCGGGGGCCAGCCACACGTCCATGGTATCGCCCTTCTTCACCGTGCGCGTGTCGTAGGCGATGTTGTGGCGCGCTTCGGTTTCATACGTCGCGCCTTCGCCGTCCTTCCAGACGCTGGCCTTGTAGCTCTTGCCCGCATCGAGGAAGTCGAACTTCAGCGTCACCGTGCGCGCCGTCGCATCGTTCACGCCGCCGACGAACCAGCGCGGCGAAGCGCGGTCCTTGCGTGCGAAGATCGCATAGTCGCCCACTTCGCCCGCGATCAGGTGGCTCTCGGCCCAGTCGGTCGGCACGCTCTCGATGAAGTTCATCTCGCGCGGGTACTTGTCGAGTTGCTCGATGAAGTCCGCCGCCATCTGGATCGGCGAGTAGATCGCGAGGTACAGCCCCAACTGCTTCGCCAGCGTCGAGGCGAGGGGGCCGTTCGCGCCTTCGAGGCTCAGAACGCCGGGCGTGAAGTCCATCGGGCCGGACAGCATGCGGGTATAGACCAGCGTAGGCTCATGGTCCGGGCCGTTGGCGAACTTGCCCCAGGCGTTATACTCCATGCCGCGCGCCCCTTCGCGCGAGACCCAGTTGGGGTACGTGCGGCGAAGGCCCGTGTCCTTGACCGGTTCATGCGCGTCGATGGCTATGTGGTGCTTCGCGGCATCCTCGACGACGGCGAGGTGGTGCTCGACCTGCCGCTGGCCGTCGTGCCACTCCATGCGGACCGGGCCGACCGGGCCGCCGGGATAGTCGGTGTTCGCGATCACGCCGCCATGGTCGGCGACGTAGCCGGTCTTCACCGTGTCCACGCCCAGCTTCTGGTAGAGCGCGAAGCCGGCGTCCATGTTCGCTTCGTAATTGGCGATGTTGCCGCCGGTCTCGTGGTGACCGATCAGCTTGACGCCCTTCTTGGCGGCGTACTTCGTCACCGCTTCGATGTCGAAATCGGGCGTCGCCTTTGTGAAGCTGAATTCGTCGCCGTGGCCGAACCAGTCGCCGTTCCAGCCCTTGTTCCAGCCCTCGACCAGCACGCCCCGGAACTTGTGCTTCGCGGCATAGTCGATGTACTGCTTGGTCCGCTCGGTGGTGGCGCCGTGCTTCGGCCCTTCCGCCCAGGTCCAGTCATTGCGGATCATGCCCCACCAGATGCCGATGTAACGGCCGGGCTTCACCCAGCTGACATCGCCCAGCTTGTTGGGCTCGTTCAGGTTCAGCTCCAGATCGTTGTCGACCAGACCTTCGGCGTCATCGGCGATGCGCACCGTGCGCCACGGCGTCGCGAAGGGCAGATCGCGCACCACGCGCGGGCCCCGCGAGGAGGGCGAAAGCGTCGTGCGGAAGGTCTGCCCGGTCGCGCGCTTGAACCAGTAACCGGCATAGTCGACCAGCGCCGCTTCGTGGAACGACAGATGGGTGCCGTCCTCCAGCTTCATGGTGATCGGCGTGTGTGCGGTAGAGACGGCGTCGATCGGGGTCTTCTGGTAGACCTGCTCATAGCGGTTCCACTCGCCGCCGGGGATCCACCATGCAGTGCCCTTGGGGACGATGTCGAACTCGGTCGTCTCGTCGGCGATCTTCATCGTCTTGAGGCCCGGCTGTTCGGGGATCTCGTAGCGGAAGCCCACGCCGTTGTCGAAGAGGCGGAAGGTGACGTTCATCATCCGCGTCCCGTAGGTCTTGCCCTGCTTGAAGCGGACGGTGACCTGATTGTACTTGTCCTTGACGAGGCGGCGCTCACCCCAGGGCTGTTCCCAGGTGTCGTCGCCCTTGGCGGTATCGCTGCTCTCGATGGCGAAGCCGCGCGTCATGTTGAGGCCATCCGTCAGGATGAAGCCCAGCTTGCTCGGCGCGATCAGCAGCTTGCCCTTGCGGGTGAGCGACCACATCGGGCGGCTGTCGTTGTCGGTGGTGACCGTCAGGACGATCGAGCCGTCGGGGGATTGCGCGGTGACGGCGGGCTTCTCCTGCGCCATGGCAGGGGCGGCGATGACGATGCCGGCACTAGCCAGCAGGGCGAGCGGCTTCATGCCGTTTCTCCTTCGATGATCCACAAGGCGCCCCAAGCGGGGAGCGTACCGGGTTCGGCGTTATTCACGGCGGCCAGAACGCGGCCGCCGATCGGAATTGCTGCGGGCCATGTTGCAGGCGCATCGCTCATGTTGACGATCACCAGCACGCTGCGGCCTTCAAGTTCGCGGCGCAGCACGAGGCGCGTTTCGTCGGCGAGCAGCACTTCGCCGGAGCCCCGGCGCAGCGCCGGATCGGCGGCGCGAAGCTGCAGCAGATGCCGGGTCAGGTTGAGCAGCGAAGCCGGGTCCGCCTCCTGCCGGTCGACCGCGCGCGACAGGTTCTGTTCGCTCAGCGGCAGCCACGGTGCGGAGGAGGTGAACCCGCCATGCTCGCTCTGCGCCATCCACGGCAGCGGCGTGCGCACGCCGTCGCGCGAGAGGGTGAGCGGCCAGTTGGCGATCGCTTCGGGATCCTGCAGCATTTCGAACGGGATTTCGTCCTGCAGCAGGCCGAGTTCCTCGCCCTGGAACAGGATCGGATTGCCCCGGATCGAGAGCAGCGTCAGCATCTTCATCCGCGCGAAGGCGTCGATCTGGTCGGGCGCGCACCAGCGGGAGAGGGCGCGCGGGGCGTCGTGGTTCTCGAAGGCCCAGCTCGGCCATCCGGCATCGGGTTCGTCGGGCCAGAACTGCAGCACTTCGGCGATGTGCGCGGGACGCAGCGCGTCGGCATAGAGCAGATCGAAACCGTAGGCGCTGTCCAGACGGGCAGGGCCTTGCGTGAAGGTGCGCTTCTCTTCCATCGCCCGCGATCCGCCGACTTCGGCCAGCGAATAGGTATCGGGATAGGAGGCGATCAACGCCTGCAGCCGCTCGATGAACTTCAGGATGTCCGGGTGCGACTGGTTGTAGACCTGCAACTGGAAATCGTAGGGCCGCGTGCGCACTTTTCCATCATCGGGCGCGGGCGGATTGTTGCGCAGCATCGGGTCGTGCATCGAGTGGTTGAGCGCATCGATGCGGAAGCCCGCGACGCCCCGGTCCAGCCAGAACTTCGCCACCGCCAGCAGCGCGTCCTGCACCTCGGGGTTATGGCAATTGAGCTGCGGCTGCTCGGCCAGGAAGTTGTGCATGTAATACTGTCCGCGCCGCGCATCCCAGCGCCACGCCGGGCCGCCGAACACCGACTGCCAGTTGTTGGGCGGCGAACCGTCCACCTTGGGATCGGCCCAGACGTACCAGTCCGAACGCGCATTGCCGCGGCTGGACCGGCTCTCGGCGAACCACGGGTGCTGGTCGGAAGTATGGGCATAGACCTGATCGACGATGACCTTGAGGCCGAGCGCCTTGGCCTTGGCGATCAGCGCGTCGAATTCCTCCAGCGTGCCGAACATCGGGTCGACCGCGCAGTAGTCGGAAATGTCGTAGCCGAAGTCGGCCATCGGCGACTGGTAGAACGGCGAGATCCAGATCGCCTCGACGCCGAGCCTCGCCACGTGGTCGAGACGGGCGGTGATGCCGGGCAGGTCGCCGATGCCGTCGCCGTTGGAATCGGCGAAGCTGCGCGGGTAGATCTGGTAGATCGCCGCGCCGCGCCACCATGGCGTCTTGGAGGAGGTTTCTGGGTTCGTCATGGCGCTCTCTGGTGGGTCTTGGCGTCGTTATGTCGGGCTATGTCGGTTTCTGTCGCTCAGGGCCGGGCCGCGCAGGCGGCGAAACCGAGCGGTGGCAGGGCGATCGAAACCGATCCCGGAGCGGTGGCCTTCACCGGACATGCGGAACCCGTAAGCGTCTGGAATTGCGCCGATTTTGGCTCTACCGCAAGGTTGCCTTGGACCGCCTCGGTGGAAGTGTTGAAGGCCAGTACCACCTCGTTTCCGGTAGCCGGATCGAAGCGGGACACCGCGAACAGCCCCGGCTTGTCGGATGCGGCGCGAACTTTGGTCATCCCGCCCGTCAGCGCCGGGGTCTGGCGGCGCAAGGTCGCCAGCTGCGCGATCAGCTTGTAAAGCGGGTGCGTGGGATCGAAATGCTCGGCATCGGGCGCGCGGGTCGTGCCCAGCAGCGGTTCGTCCGTCAGGCGCAAGTCCTTGGAAGCAAACATATCCTGCCGCGACCACTGGTCGCCGCCATGGCCGACGAAGCCTTGTTCGTCGCCGTAGTAGATCGTCGGCACACCGCGCAGCGTCAGCAGCATGGCGTGTGCCAGCATCGAGCGCTTCAGCAGCTCGTCATTGCTCGCAAGCGGTTGACCCAGCTTGAGAAACATCGGCAGGCGCCCGGCATCGTGATTGCCGAGGAACGTCGGCAGCTGCAGCGCCCCCGCCTTTCCGCCCGCATAGAGGGCATCGTCGTCGAACAGCCGCGCCAGCGTCTCGGTGCCACCATCCTTGGCGCCGCCGGCAGCATCGTCGACCGCCCGCATGAACGCGAAGTCGAGCACGCCCGGCAGGCCCGCATTGCGCGTCCACGAGGCGAGCAGGGCAGGGTCGTAATCGCCCGTCGCGACTTCGCCGAAGATGTGGAAGTTGTTGATTCCCTTTGCCTTCGCGCGCTCCAGCATGGCGGGCACGAACTTCTGCCACAGCTCCGCGTTCACATGGCGCGCGGTGTCGATGCGGAAGCCGTCGATGCCGAAGCGGTCGATCCAGCTGCCGTAGATCTCGATCATCCCATCGACCACGCGCGGGTTCTCGGTGGCGAGGTCGTCGAGGCCGACGAAGTCGCCGTACTGCGCGCTCTCGCCCTTCCAGTCGGTGTTGCCGCGGTTGTGGTAGTAGATCGGATCGTTGAGCCAGGCGGGGACTTTCACGTCCTTCTCCGCCTTGGGCACGACGGGAGTGTAGGCGAACGAAGGATCGGTCAGTTTCGCCCAGTTCTCAGGCGTTTGCACCGTTTCTCCAAGAAAACCGGGGTTGATCGCCGGACCCTTCACGCCGCCCCGGGTCGAGAACGGATAGTCCGCCTTGGAGCGATAGGGATACCCCTCCGCGACCCCTTCCTTGTACTGGATCACGTCCGCCGTGTGGTTGACGATGATGTCCATGTAGACCTTCATGCCGCGGGCATGTGCGGCCTCGACGAGCGCCTTGAAGTCGTCGTTGGTGCCGAAGTGCGGATCGACTTGCGTGAAGTCGGTAATCCAGTAGCCGTGGTATCCCGCGCTTTCGTTGCCCTTGGGGCCTTGCACCGGCTTGTTCTTGAAGATCGGCCCGACCCACAGCGCGCTGGCGCCGAGGCCCTGGATGTAATCCAGCCGCGCGGTCAGGCCCTTGAGGTCGCCGCCGTGGTAGAACGCCTTGTCGGTGGGGTCGAAGCCGGTCTGCAGCTTACCGCCGCTGAGGCCGCCGGTATCGTTTGAGGTGTCACCGTTCTCGAAACGGTCGGGCAGGACGAAGTAGATGACTTCCTGCTCGGGCGTGCGGGCGCGCATATCCTCGACCGTCCCGGCGAACGCACCGCCACTGGAGAGGGCCAGCGCGAGGGCCGAGAGAGAAGGTATCAGGCGGTTCATCACAGGCGATCTCCGGATGGCCGTCGGGGAAAGGTAGGCGGAACCGTCGAAGGGAGGGATAACTTCGACGGTTCCGCCGGTGTGGCGCCGTTCAGGAGGAGGAGGGTTCCATCGCGGCGCCGGGGGGAGTTAGAACTTATACGTGAAACCGGCCAGGAAACGGCGGCCGTACGTCTGGTAGTCGATAATTTCGCGGCTATCGCCGGGGTTGGTCGTGATGAACGGCGCATTGGTGAGGTTCTGGCCCTGCACGTAGAGCGAGAGACCCTCGAGCGCGCTGCCCGCCTGGAAGTCGTAGCCGATCTGTGCGTCGACGATCGTTTCCGCAGCCGCACGGCGACGCACGCGGTTGGCGGCGAAGCCCGAGACTTCACCCAGGAACGTCGAACGGTAGCGCACCGAACCACGCGCGTTGAAGCCCCACTTCTCGAAGTAGGCGGTGCCGTTGGCGACCCACTTCGAATAGCCCGGCAGATCGCCCGAGGGCGAGTCCGGCGTCGCCTGGATCTTGCTCTTGGTATAGGCGACCGAGCCGGTCACGCCGAAGCCTTCGAGTGCCGGAATGATGGTCTCGAACGGCAGGGTGGTGGCGATTTCGACGCCGTAGAGCTTGCCGCCCTTGCCGTTGACCGGGATCGTGTACTGCGCGGTCGGCGACAGCACCACGCCTGCGCCCGGGTCCTGCAGCGCGAGGCTGTCGGTGGGCACGGTGGACTGCTGGTTGTAGATGTAGCTCTTCAGGTCCTTCCAGAAGAACTGCGCCGCGATCACGCCCTTGCCGCCGAAGTACTGCTCGAACGTCAGGTCGAGCGCATTGGCGCGCCAGGGACGCAGGTATGGGTTGCCGGACTCGCCGGTGACCTGGGCCACGTTGCCGGTGATCGTGTAGTCGAACTTCTCCGAGGCGCGCATGTCGTCGAGGCGCGGGCGGATGATCTCGCGCGCGGCGGCGAAGCGGATCACGGTGTCGCTCGGGAAGCGCAGCGAGAGGTTGAGGCTGGGCAGCACGTCGAGATAGTCGGTGCTGACCTTGCGGACGCGGGCGCCGATGTTGGGCGAGCCGTTCGGGTTCACCGGCGGCTGCAGCAGGATGGCACCGGCACCGACCGAGTTCTGGTCGGTCCACTGCGCCTGCACGCCGAAGTTGCCGGTCAGGTGCGCCGAGCCGATGTCTGCATCGAGGTTACCCTGGATATAGCCGGTCATCAGGCGCTCGCGGATGGCGTAGCTCTTGACGATGACGTCGCCGTAGGGGTTCGCGACAAGGTTATAGATGCCGTCCCGCACCAGCGCTGCCGGATCGTAGCTGACGACCGGACCGAGGCCGAGGTAGCTGAGCTGCGTCTCGCCCTTGAGGCGGTATTCCTCGGGGATGGTGACGCTGGTGAGGCCATCGGTATTGGCCTTCAGGCCGAGGAAATACTCTTCCGGAACCAGCGTCTTGGAGCGGTTGGTGTAGTTCCAGCCGACCTGGAACGAGTGGAGCAGGCCGCTCTCGAACTCGTGCTCGACCTCGACCCGGTACTGCCACAACTCATCCTTGATGTGGCGATTGTTGTAGTAGCCGTCCTGCCCGTTGAGGATCTTGGTGCCGTCCACGGCGGTCTGATCGCCGCCCCAGCCCTGCGGGCCGGTCAGCAGGATCAGGTTGTAGTCGCCGTAGTTGAGGCTGGGCGAGAACACCGCGCCCTTGTCGGTCATGGTGAAGCCGATGCTGTCGAGCGCGCCGATCGTGTTGCGGCCGGTCCCGGCCAGTGTCTCGATGGTCAGTTCGCTGCGGTCGGTCTTGGAATAGCTGACGTCGAAGAACGCCTTCCAGCCGTCGTCGCCTTCCCACTTGGTATTCCAGCCGAACGAATAGAGCTTGGCGTGGCGCTGGAACAGGTCGTTGCGCACCACGCTCTTGACGCCGTTGAAGGTGCCCGAGGTGACCATGCCGTCCGTCACCGTCGCATTGGCGAGCGAGGCAGTGTCGGGGTCGTAGTACAGCGGCAGTTCGATGCCGCGCTTGACCTGGTTGTCCTTGAAGTTCGAGTAGAACCCGTCGAGCGTCATCGTCAGGTTCGGCGTCGGCTTCCACTGCAGCGTGCCGTTGAGGCCGAGGCGCTTGAGCGTGGTCGAGGTCACGTAGGACTTGGAGCCGCCGATGACCTTGTCGCCTTCGGGCGTGTCGGCATAGCCCCAGGAGTTGAATTCCTGGACCTGATAAGGCTCGTTCAGATAGCTGGCGCCCAGCGCGATGCCGATGGTGTCATCGGCGAACTGGTCCACGTACGTGGCGTTGAGGCGGTAGCCCTTGTCCTTGGAGCCCGCGTTCAGCTTGCCGAGATCGGCATAAGTGCCGCGCGCGCCGACCGAGATGACGCGCTTGCCAGAGTCGAGCGGACGGATCGTGCGCATGTCGACGGTGCCCGACAGGCCCTGGCCGACGAGGCTGGCCATCGGCGTCTTGTAGACGTTGACGGCGCTGACGACTTCCGATGGATACTGATCGTACTCGACCGCGCGGTTGTCGCCGGTCGAGGTCTGCTCGCGGCCGTTCAGCAGCGTGGTCGAGAAGTCCGGCGCGAAGCCGCGGATGGCGATCGAGTTCGAGCGGCCGTTGACGCGCTGCGAGGTCAGGCCCGGCAGGCGGGCGATCGATTCCGCGATCGAGGCGTCGGGCAGCTTGCCGATGTCCTCGGCCGAGACGCTCTCGACGATCTGCTCGGCGTTGCGCTTCTGGTTGATCGCGTTGAGCAGCGATGCGCGGTAGCCAGTGACGACGATGGTGTCGGCGCTGGCGTTGTCCTCCGCCGGGGCGGCGTCCTGCGCCCACGCTGCGGCAGGAAGGGCAGCCGCGATCATGGCGGCGGCGATGGCCATGCGGGACGAAGTGCCCGCGGCCGAAAACTCGTTACGAAGCGACATGAAGTGTCCTCCCCTGTTCTGGCCGGGACAGCACACCTGGCGCCCGGCATCTCCTCCTGATGAGCCCGTGCATTTCTGCCGCGACTCCATTCGACCCCCTCTGCTTAAGGCGGTCCTACGTTGCGCATAATATGGCATACGTATACGTAGATGCCGGAGGGAAACGCGGCGTGTCTTCCATGCAACGATCAGGATACCGCGTAATTACGTGATTATATGAAGTTAGCTACCTGGTGCTGTGGCATTGTTGCGGCGCAGCATCGGGTGGAGGAGACCATGGGACGCAAGCCGACCAACCGCCCGACCAGCTTCGACATCGCCTATCGCGCCGGTGTCTCGCAGCCCACCGTCAGCCGCGCGCTGCGGGGGAGCAAGTCGGTCAGCGCCGCTACGCGCGAGCGGATCGAGGCGATCGCGCGCGAGTTGAACTACTCGGTGGACAAGAACGCCTCGTCGCTGCGGTCTCAGCGTTCGAACACGATCGCGCTGCTGTTCTTCGAGGAACAGTCGCCCGACGACTCCAAGATCAACCCGTTCTTCCTCGCCATGCTCGGCGCGATCACGCGCGAGTGCGCCAGTCGGGGGCTGGACCTGCTCATCTCGTTCCAGAAGCTGGAGGACGACTGGCACGTGCGCTATCAGGACAGCCACCGCGCCGACGGCCTGATCCTGCTCGGCTACGGGGATTATACGCTTTACGAGAGCCGTCTGCGCCAACTGGTCGGGCAGGGCACGCACTTCGTGCGCTGGGGCAGCGTGGACGAGGTCAATATCGGGGCGACGGTCGGTTCCGACAACCTCGGCGCGGGGCGGCTGGCTGGGGAGCATCTGCTCGGCCTTGGCCGTCGGCGCATCGTCTTTCTCGGGCAGGCGGATGAGCATTATCCCGAGTTCGCCGATCGTTACCGGGGGCTGTGCGAGGCGCTCGGGGAGGCAGGGGTGACGGTGGACCCGCGCCTGCAACGCGACGTGGTGAACCTTGAGGACATGGGCCACGCGGCGATGCGCGAGGTGATTGGCGAAGGGGTGATTTTCGACGCCGTCTTCGCGGCCAGCGACCTCATCGCCATCGGCGCCATGCGCGCGCTGGGCGAGGCGGGCCTGTCGATCCCCGGCGACGTGGCGGTGATGGGCTTCGACGACCTTCCCGCCGCCAGCATGACCAACCCGCCGCTGACCACGATGATGCAGGACCTTAGGCGCGCCGGAGAAATTCTGGTCGAGACGCTGGCCGACCAGATCGCGGACCGCGCGGCGCCCTCGCGCACGCTGCCGGCGCGTCTGGTGGTGCGGCGAAGCACGGCGGGGTAGCGTAGTTAGGCAGGTGCCTTGTCGAGAGGGCTTCGACAAGCTCAGCCTGAGCGGGAAGGAACGGGTGCCGGTTTCATCCGGATCAGCTTGGGCATGACCGGTTAGGCATTCGTATGCATGTTGTCGCATCCGGCGCATCGTGCAAGGCGGGCGGACTGCGCGGCGTCAAGTCCGCGAGCTTAGGGAAGGGACGCGATGACGGACATGGCTTCGGAGAAACCCCGGCAGGGCTGGGCGGGGCTGTGGAACATCAGCTTCGGGTTCTTCGGCATCCAGATCGGCTTCGCACTGCAGAACGCCAACATGAGCCGCGTCTTCCAGTCGCTGGGTTCGGGGATCGACGATCTTCCCGCGCTCTGGGTCGCGGCGCCGTTGACGGGCCTGCTGGTCCAGCCCATCGTCGGCCACATGTCCGACCGGACATGGCTGGGCCGTCTCGGTCGCCGCCGTCCCTACTTCCTCGCGGGCGCCGTCCTGGCGACGATCGCGCTGCTGGCGATGCCGGAGAGCGCCGGGTCGTCTTCGGGACTGCTGATGGCGGCGCTGCTGCTGTGGATGCTCGACGCCAGCCTCAACGTCTCGATGGAGCCCTTCCGCGCCTTCGTGGGCGATATGCTGCGCAAGGATCAGCACACGGCGGGCTATGCCGTGCAGACCGCCTTTATCGCCGCGGGCGCGGTGGTGGGGTCGCTGTTTCCTTATGCGCTGGAGCACTTGGGTGTCTCCAACGCGGCGGCCCTCGGCGAGATTCCCGATACGGTACGCTACAGCTTCTGGGCAGGGGGACTGGCGCTGCTGGCTGCCGTGCTCTGGACGGTGCTGACGACGCGCGAATACTCGCCCGAGGAGCAAGCGGCGTTTGGGGATGTGCAGGAGGCGGAGGGCGCCAGTGCTGCGGCGCTCGCCGGGCGCCCGATCTGGAACGGGTTGCCGTGGATCGTCGCCGGTGCCGTCGTTGCGGCGCTCGTCAAGGCATGGGCTCTGGAGAAGGAAGTCTATCTCCTCGCCGCGCTCCTCGCAGGCTACGGCATCGCCGTCATGGCCGCTATCGGCCTTGCGCGCTCGGGCCGCAGTGCTTCGATGCTGGCAGGGATCGTCGGTGACTTCGCGGGAATGCCGCCGCTGATGAAGCGGCTCGCCTTCGTGCAGTTCTTCAGCTGGTCGGCGCTGTTCATCATGTGGATCAACACCACGCCGGTGGTGGCGCAGTACCACTTCGGATCGGCCGACCCCGCGAGTGCTGCCTATCAGGAAGCGGGCAACTGGGTCGGCGTGTTGTTCTCGGTCTACAACGGCGTCGCCGCCATCGCCGCGCTGGCGCTGCTGCCGGTGCTTTCGGCCCGGCTGGGCAAGGCGCGGACGCATGCGCTGTGCCTTGTTGCGGGAGCGCTGGGCTTTGCCGGGTTCCTGCTGCTGCGCGATCCCAAGGGCCTGATCGCGTGCGAGATCGGCATCGGCATCGCCTGGGCCTCGATCCTCGCGATGCCTTACGCCATTCTCGCGAGTAGCTTGCCGCAGTCCAAGCTGGGCATCTACATGGGCCTGTTCAACGTCTTCGTGGTGCTGCCGCAACTGCTGGTCGCGACGGTGATGGGCTCGATCATGAAGGCCTTCTTCCCCGGCGAGCCGATCTGGACGATGGCCTTCGCAGCGGGCACTCTGCTGGTCGCGGCGCTCGCCTCGCTGCGAATTGGTGCGGAGACATAATTGCGCGGGCTCTCGTAATATTCCGTCTTCGCGCTGCATCGATATTGCTCTAGGAGCGTTGCCAAAGATCAGGCAGCCAGAGGAGAGGAACCCATGCGCGCCACCCCCGATTTCGACTTCGCCCTTGGCGAAAGCGCGCAGATGATCCGCGAGAGCGTCTCCCGCTTCGCCGACGAGCGCATCGCCCCCATCGCCGCGAAAGTGGACGCCGAGGACTGGTTTCCGCGCGATCTCTGGCCCGAAATGGGCGCGCTCGGCCTCCATGGCCTGACGGTCGAGGAGGAGTGGGGCGGCATCGGCCTCGGCTACCTCGAACACGTCATCGCGGTGGAGGAAGTCAGCCGTGCATCGGCCTCGGTCGGGCTGTCCTACGGCGCGCATTCGAACTTGTGCGTCAACCAGATCCGCCGTTGGGGCACCGAGGAACAGAAGGCGAAGTATCTGCCGAAGCTGATCTCGGGCGAGCACGTCGGCAGCCTCGCCATGTCCGAGGTGGGCGCGGGGTCCGACGTCGTCGGCATGAAGCTGCGCGCCGATGCGGTCGCCGGGGGATTCCGCCTCAACGGCACCAAGTTCTGGATCACCAACGGCGCGTATGCGGACACGCTGGTCGTCTATGCCAAGACCGGCGAGGGCTCCAAAGGCATCACCGCCTTCCTGATCGAGAAGGGCATGCCGGGCTTCTCGATCGGCCAGAAGATCGACAAGATGGGCATGCGCGGTTCGCCCACGTGCGAGCTTGTGTTCGACGACTGCCTGGTGCCGGAAGAGAACGTCATGGGGCCGCTGCACGGCGGCGTCGGCGTGCTGATGAGCGGGCTCGACTATGAGCGGGTGGTGCTGGCGGGCCTTCAACTTGGCATCATGCAGGCATGCCTCGACACCGTCATTCCCTACCTTCGCGAGCGCAGGCAGTTCGGCAAGCCGATCGGCGCGTTCCAGCTGATGCAGGCCAAGGTCGCGGACATGTACGTCGCGCTGCAGTCCGCGCGCGCCTACGTCTATGCCGTGGCGCGCGCCTGCGATGCCGGGCAGACCACGCGCTTCGACGCGGCGGGCGCGATCCTGCTGGCGAGCGAGAACGCCTTCCGCGTCTCGGGCGAGGCGGTGCAGGCGCTGGGCGGCGCGGGCTATACCAAGGACTGGCCGGTCGAACGCTACCTGCGCGATGCCAAGTTGCTCGACATCGGCGCAGGCACGAACGAAATCCGCCGGATGCTCATCGGCCGCGAACTGATCGGCGCAGGCTGATTTATTCGGTTAGACTGCGGCGCACGTAGTCCTCGAAGCTCGCAGGTTCGCGGCCGAGCAGCCAGCGCAGCGCGCCGGGGTTGCCCCGGCCGCCACTGCGGGCCTGCCAGGCGTTGAGGCGCGTGACCGCATCGGCGACGTAGGCAAAGGCAGGGCCTGCCGCTTCCAGTCCGGCGACGAGCTGTGCGACGGGGAGTTCCCCAGCAGTCACCGATCGTCCGCTCACCGTGGTGACGAGGGCTGCGATCTCCGCCGTGCTGAGCGCCTCGTTGCTTGCCAGATCGTAAGTCGCGAGGGTATGGCCGTCCTCGCTCGCGACCTTGGCGACCACATCCGCCAGATCGGCCATGTCGAGATAGCCCTGCCGCGTCGTGAGCGCAAAGGGCAGGTGCAGCGCACCGGCTTCCAGCACGGCGGCGACATCGATGTTCTGCATGTAGGTCTGCGGGCGCAGCACCGTCCATTGGAGGCCGGATTCCGCGAGGTATGCCTCGACCGCCAGCTTGGCGGCATGACCGGGCACGCTGGTGACTTGCGCATGCAGCGCCGAGACGTAGATGAAGCGCGAGACGCCCGCCGCCACCGCCGCGTCGATCATCCCGGTGCCCATCGCCGCTTCGCGCGGGTGGAAGGCGGGGGCGTAGTGGATGACGACGTCGATGCCCTCGACCGCCCGCGCACGGTCGGCAGGGTTTTCGAGATCGCCGGTCAGGCAGATGATGGAATGGGCCCGGCGCGTGCCGGTGTCGAGATTGCCGGGCACCGTCTCGATCGCGCGCGACACGGCGATGCTGCCTTCGAGCGGGTCGACCACCAGTTCCACCGCGCGCTTCTTCTTGCCGCTGCCGGTATCGAGGTTGCCCGGGACAGTCTCGATACCGCGCGCCTTGGCGCTCCCGGTGTCGAGGTTGCCGGGAACGGTTTCGATCGCGCGTGCCCTGGCGCTTCCCGTATCGAGATTTCCCGGGACCGTCTCGATGGCGCGCTTCCTGCTGGTGCCGGTATCGAGGTTGCCGGGAACAGTCTCGATGGCGCGTGCCTTGGCGCTGCCGGTGTCGAGATTGCCGGGGACCGTTTCGATCGCGCGCGCAGGCTCCTGTGGATAGCGGCACAGGCCCCGGATATCGGCGTCGGGATCGCGGCCGCGCAGTGCGTCGATCACATGACTGCCTGTCCGGCCCGTCGGTCCCACCACCAGAATGCGCATTGATTCCCTCCGTTTTTCCGCGCGACGCCCATACGCGGACGCCTGGCGCGAGAGAACTGACAAGTCCCGTTACCAGACTTGCGGTGCGCTCAGGCCGCGTCAATCCCCGGACCGGCAACCGGCACGATCGTCTGCGCGAGCCGCTCCACTTCCGCGCGGTCGTGGCTGACGTAGAGGATCGGCAGGCGCAGTTCGTCGCGAATGCGCTCGATCAGGCGCAGGATATCCTCGCGCCGCGCCACGTCGACCGATGCGAGTGGCTCGTCCATGAGCAGGAATTCGGGCGCGGACAGCAGCGCGCGCCCGATCGCGACACGCTGGGCCTCGCCGCCGGACAGCGTCGCGGGCATGCGGTCGAGCAATCCGGCGATGCCGAGCAGGTCGAGCGTATGATCCCAGTCGAGCGTCGAGCCCTCCCGGCGGCCGAACTCGAGGTTGCGGCGGACCGAGCGGTGGGGGAACAGGCGCAGGTCCTGGAAAACGTATCCGCAGCGCCGCTTCTCGGGCTTGAGGTCGATGCGCGCGGCGCTGTCGAACAGCGTGGCTCCGGCGACCGCGATGCGCCCCTCTACCGGGCGCAGCAGGCCCGCGAGGGCGTCGAGCAGGCTGGTCTTGCCTGCACCGGAGGGGCCGAACAGCGCCGTCAGGCCCGCTCCGGCGACGAAGGCATAGTCTATCCGCCGCTCGCCGCGTTTCAGGGTAAGGGCGATGTCAAACGACATGGCGACCCCGCTCCTGCCCGCTGCGCCGGGCCAGCCATTCGGACAGCACCAGCGCCGCGACGGACAGCACCACCGAAAGCCCCGCCAGACGCGCCACCTGCAGGTCGGAGCCGGGCACCTGCAGCGCGCTGTAGATGGCCAGCGGCAGGGTTTGCGTCTCGCCCGGGATGTTGGAGGCGAAGGTGATCGTGGCGCCGAACTCCCCGACCGAACGCGCGAAGCCGAGCACCAGCGCCGCCAGCACCCCATTGGCGCTGAGAGGCAGGGTGACGGTGACGAAGGTGCGCCACGGCCCCGCGCCGAGCGTGCGCGCGGCGCTCTCCAGTCGGCGGTCGACCGCTTCCAGAGAAAGGCGCATCGCACGGACCATCAGCGGCAGCGCCATCACGGCGGCGGCCAGCGCCGCGCCGGTCCAGCGGAACAGGAAGGTCAGGCCGAGCGTGCGCTCGAGGAAACCGCCGAGCAGGGCGTTCGGGCTGAAGGCCAGCAGCAGCAGCCAGCCGGTCACGACAGGAGGCAGCACCAGCGGCAGGTGGACCATCGCATCGACCAGCACCTTGCCCGGAAAGCGCCAGCGCGCCAGCACCCAGGCGAGCGCGAAGGACACCGGCATCGCCGCCGCTATGGCGACACCGCCGACCTTGAGCGAGAGAACCAGTATCTCCCATTCGGCCAGTGATAGCGGGCTCAATGGGCCTTACTTCGTCCCGAAGCCGAAGCGGCGGAACAGCGCCTTGCCCTCGGCCGAGATCAGGTAGCGGCGGAATCCCTCGCCTTCCGGGTTGCGGGAGGAGGACAGGGTGGCGACCGGGTAGCTGATCGGGTCGTGGCTCGCGGGCGGGAAGGTGCCGACCACGCGCACGCCGGGATCGGCGCGGGCGTCCGTCGCGTAGACGATGCCGAGCGGCGCGGCGCCCCGGCTCACCAGAGCGAGCGCGCCGCGCACACTGTCCCCCGGGGCGAGCCGGTCCTGAACCGAGGGCCACACGCCCAGCCGGGTCAGCGCCTGCTTGCCGTAGATGCCCGCCGGAACGCCCGCAGGGTCGGCGATCGCCAGCCGCCCGTTGCCGAGCGCCCTGGCCAGCGGCATGCCGCGCCCGATCCGCAGGCGGATAGTGCTGGCGCGCGGGGCGATCAGCACGAGGTCGTTGCGCAGGAATGAGACGCGCGTGCCCTTGCGCACCAGTCCCTTGCCCTGCACGTCGTCCATCCACGGCTCGTCGGCCGAGACGAACAGGTCCGCCGGAGCGCCCGAGGCGATCTGGCGGGCAAGCGCGGAGGACGCGGCGAACGAGATGCGCGGGCGCGGATGCCCCTTGCGCGCCCAGGCGTCGGCGGCGGCGTTCATCGATTCCTGCAGGCTCGCCGCGGCGAGCACCAGCGGCGGTTGTCCGCCCGGTGCGGCGCTAACGGGAGCGGCGGCTCCGTACAGGACGACCAGGACCGCCAGCAGCAGGCCCACGAACTTGCGCATCACAAATCTCCGGGAAGGCGTATTGTATTCGACAGTATATCGCGTGTGGTCGATTGCAAGCCGGGCGCGGTAAGGTGCCGTTCAATCCTTCTGCGAGGCGCGCGGCTCGGGCAGCAGGCGTGCGGCGAGCGCGTCGTAGTCGGGACCGCGCGCGGCGTGCGCGATGCCATCCTGCAAGGCGCGGTAGTGGGCGAGCACCGCCTCTCCGAGTTCGGTCAGCCGCGCGCCGCTCGTCGCCGCGCGGCCGGGGGCGGTCTGGACCAGCGGGGCATCCCAGCAGCGGTTCATGACATCGACCAGAAGCCACGCCCGGCGGTAGCTCATCGCCATCGCGCGCCCTGCGGCGGAGATCGATCCGTGTTCGCGGATTGCATCGAGAAGGTCGGCCTTTCCCGGTCCCATCGCGATCTCGTCGCCGGAATGGATCTGGATCTTGATCTTCAGGCGCGGGTGAGCGGTCATGGCCCCGTTCCTAGGCCGCGCTTGCGTCGGCAGCAAGATGGCGGAGAGCTTAACCGCCGATGATCCGTCGCGCCGCCCGAATCACCTCGGCGCGGCGGCGGAACAGCCGGACGGAAAACCGGCGCAGGGACGACGGCCGCGTCGTCGTTCTCCGTGCGGTCCGCGAGATTCGCCGCAGCCGCGTTCTGTTGCTGCTGCCCTGCGGCGAAACCGGTATGCCGGACTTGCGCAACGATTGCAGTTGGACCGCATTTCCGGGGCTTGCGATCGTTTTGCGCCGCAATAACGCCCTCCACCTTCTTAGTGCGGATATTTCACCAATCGGTACGAAAATTACCTTCGTTATGAGTATAATATCGCTGCCGCATTGGGGATTAAAATGATGTGAGGCATTCGGGATATTCTGGAACAAAGCGACGGATTCTGGTAGAACTTGTCCCAGCAAAGAAATCGGAGTGACGTCAACAGGCGCACCCTTTCGGGATTGATCCGGGCGGCCATGGCGCGGGAACCACGCGTGACAACCGCCTCGACCATTTGAGGATGCGTTATGAAGGTCGCTGACGACAATATTCTCCGTTTCGAACGTATCCCTGATAGCGGACGCGATTTCTCCACGCGCCTGTCGGCGGGCATGGTCTACGCCGCAGAGCGCATGGACCGTGGCGAGGAGCATGACGGGCGCGGCCTGACGATCGCGATCCTGCTTTGCATGGCCTGCTGGGCCGCGCTTGGGTACTTCCTTCTGGCCTGACCGTTCGTGCCGCGTCCGATGGCGCGGCTCCGGACTGTTTTACCTACCGCCGCAGGCTCACGTCCGCGTCCGAGGCCATCTGCGCAGCACGCGCCTTGTGCATGTCGGCAAGCGGTGATCGTCGCCCCGGCGTTCCTGAAAAGCCTGTCCCGATCGTGTGAGAAGAGATACTGAACACGGCTATTGTTCGGCAATGGCTGGAGGCTCGGTGGGTCGCTTGAACGATCGTATCCTGCTCCTTGAAGGGGTGCACAATTTCCGCGATGCGGGCGGCTATGCGGTTGCTGCGGGCGGGAAGATGAAGTGCGCGGTGGTGTGGCGATCCGGCCAGCATCACGGTGCAACCGATGCAGACCTCGAGCATATTGCCGCGCTTGGGCTCACGAGCGTCTTCGACTTGCGGACGTCCAGGGAACGGAGTGTGCATCCCTGCCGCCGCCCCCAGACATTCGCCGCGAGAGTGTTCTTCGCCAACGATCCGGACTTGCGCCACGCCCCGCATCTGGCCGCGGCGAAGACGACCCGGCAGCGTACCGCGCAGTCCACGCGCGAGAGCCTGACGCGCAATTACGGGGGCATCTGCTTCCGGCCTGAACTGCAGGCGATGATACGGGACTGGTTCGACGAACTGGCGCGGGGGCGGGGACCCAGCCTGGTCAATTGCATGGCGGGCAAGGATCGCACCGGGATTGCGGTCGCGATGCTGCACGCTGCGCTGGGTATCCACCGCGATGACATCATGGCGGACTATCTGCTCACCAACAGTGCCGGAAACGTCAAGGCGCGCATCGCCTCGGGTGCGGAGGCGATCCGGGCGATCACCGGCCAACTCGACGATGCCGTGCTGCAGGTGCTGATGGGCGTCGAGCCCGACTATCTGGAAGCCGCGTGGCAAGCGGTCGAGGAACGATACGGCACGTTCGATGCCTATCTGGAACAGGCGCTGGGCGTGGATGCCGTAAAGCGGGAACGAATGCTTGCGGCTCTTGTTGAGACTTGACATTGTTAACCAAATGGGTTATATGCCCCAGCATCCGGAGCGGTGCAGATCACATTGCTTCGGTGTATCGGGTCGGCGTCGTGGGCCGGGATGCGGTTTCAGCCGTGGCCATGCAACCCACGCGTCCGTTCGAAGACCCGGACTGTCTCTGCGCTACCGGAAACGCCGTCCATACGTTCCTGCGACACACGGCAGGACATGGGAGGGCCATCCCGGATAGCCTTCGGCCGATAACGCTGCGAACCCTAACGATGGCCACATGGGACAAGTCCGATGGAATACAGGTCGAGCCGGGCTGCACCGTGAGTTACCCGGCCGCTCGCCAGAGCTTCACGGAAAACAAAACCCCGCGTCCCGGTGAGGACGCTCCCGACGCCGACCCGATGTTACCTTCGGATGCGTTGATTTCCCCGGCGTAATGGCCCGCACTCGCCAGCGGGTATTTCCGCGTGCGCTAACTGCACGCACGGCGTCGTCATCCCAGCGAAAGCTGGGACCGCTGGCCTGTTACGGCCAACTATCGTTCAAACGCCCTGTCGAGGGTTGGGCTTTGCGCGGCCAGCGGTCCCAGCCTTCGCTGGGATG
>NZ_BAAILP010000097.1:0-13457 GCF_054589055.1 Novosphingobium sp. 11B
AGCAATCCAGGGCGGTGTAACTCTGCCCTGGATTGCTTCGCTGCGCTCGCAATGACGAATTTCATGAGAGGCAGGATACGCCCCATTGCAGACATACGGCGTTTGACCCACCATTCAGCGGATGGTTTCCGGATCATGGACGACGAGGACAAATGAAAATCCCGCGATGGTACTTATGGCAGTTGGCGGCGTGGTTCGTTACGGGACTTCCGTTCCAGTGGTTTTTCACGGCTTTCAACGGCCTGCCATTTTTCTCATTGCCCGATGCGCCGGGGCCTAACGGCCCGTCGATACCACTTTGGGTTCTGGTGATAATTTTTCTCTATCACCCAATCTTGACCGCTCCGGCGGCGGCTTGGTCTGCCTGTTCCGATTCCAATCGGCGTTGAAGAGCCCTGCCGCGCTCTGAGGGCGGCTGCGCTAGTACTCAGCGATAGAATGTCCGCTCACCACCCAAAGCTGGCAACCCGTCGCGCTCCGCCTGCACGGAGTGGCGGGACGAAAACACTCGTTCCCACCTCAATCCTTCAACAATGCCTTGCACCCTGCCCCGACCAGCACAGTGTCAGCCTGCGGCGAGTGAATCCGGCTGCACAGCACGTCGCGGTAATGCCTCTCGAGCGGGTTGTTACGGCTGATGCCCGGGTTGCCGGTCAGTTCCAACCCCAGCGCCACTGCCTGGATCGCGTTCGCATTGGCGACATGCTTGATCAGGTTGGCCTCGGTGGCGGCGGGCAGCGCGCCTTCGTCGGCCGCCCGCGCCGCGCCTGCGATCAGGGCGCGGTTGGTGTAGAGCAGCGCCTCGATCTCGCCCAGCTTCTCCTGCACGCGCGGCAGGGTCGCCAGCGCAGCCCCGAGGTTCGCGGGCACCCGCGCGTTGAGATAGCCGACCAGCCAGTCCCGTGCGGCGCGGGCGACCCCGTCGTAGATCGTGGCGATCGCCAGCGCGTTCCACAGCGCCTGTCCTGCCGCCGGTTCCCACTCGGCCGGAAGCCGGACGTCGACTGCATGCTCGGCCGGGATCGCCACGTCTTCGAACACGACCTTGTGGCTTACCGTGGCACGCATGCCGAGGTGGTCCCACTCAGGCACGATGGTGATGCCGGGCGTCGCCGGGTCCACGAGAAAGCTGCCGACGCGCGGGGCTGCCTCGTCGGTGCGTGCCCAGACGACGAACCAGTCGAGCCCGGTCGAGCCGGTGGAATAGATCTTCTCGCCGCTGATGCGCCAGCCTTGCGGGGTGCGGGTGGCGGTGGTCTTGGGCAGGCCGCCGCGTACCGGGGTGCCGAGTTCCGGCTCGACGCGGAACGTGCCGATCAGTCCGCGTCCCGCCACCGCCTCGCGCGCCAGTCGTTCGTAGAGAGGACGCGGCCAGCGGGCGGCCTTCTCGGCGGCGTGGAAGGCGTAGGTCATGAACAGGATGAGCGCGGTGGACGGCTCCCCCTGCGCCACCGCGCCCAGCACCCGCAGCGTGTCGGCATAGCCCGCACCCGCGCCGCCCAGCTTTGGATCGACCGTCAGGCCGATGAGGCCCGCCTTGGCCAGAATGTCGAAGTTGGCGCGCGGGAACGTGGCAGCGCGGTCGTGGTCCTGCGCGCTGGCTGCCAGCTTGCGGGTGATTTCCTGCAAGGCGGCGTCATCGGGAAGGCGCAGCGAAGCGGGTTCAAGTATACGGGTCGCCATCGTCGAAGCTCCGAAAGCACAAGTTGTCTTGTGAAACCTGTGTTCACTGCCGCCGCGTTCGACAAACGAGTTCGGCGCGATCTGGCTTGAGAGTTTGTGGACTGCGCCTGACGCCCGGGCATCTGTTGAGATAGCTCAATAGTCACATTGCCATTGCCGGATAGTCTTGCACGATCGCGGCGCTAGGCTTGGTGAGCAGGATCGATCCTTGCCGGGGCACTTCGCGTGAAAGCCCCCGGCGTACGGGTCTCCATTCCCTTCCAAGCAAGCGAGCCCGCATGACTTTCACGCCGCCTGACGACGATATCGCCGAACCCGAAGCCCCGCCGCCGCGTCCGCTCATCAACCGGCGCAGCGTGCTGGCGGGCGGCGTGGTCGCGGCGGCGGGGGCGGCCGGGCTCTATGCCGCCGCGCGGCCCGCGCCGCTGCCGCGCAATGCGAAAGGGCAGCGCAAGATCACGCTGGCGTGGAATGCCAACGCCATCTGCCTCGCCCCCGCGCTGCTGGCCAAGGAACAGGGCATCTACGAGCGCTTCGGCCTCGACGTGGAACTGATGAACTTCGCCGGGTCCACCGACCAGCTGCTGGAGGCGATCTCCACCGGCAAGGCCGACGCCGGGGTCGGCATGATCCTGCGCTGGATCAAGCCGCTGGAACAGGGCTTCGACGTGCGGCTGATCGCGGGCACCCACGGCGGCTGCATCCGCGTGCTGGGATCGCGCCGGGCGGGGATCACCGATGCGGTGGAGAGCCTGCGCGGCAAGGCGATCGGCCTTTCGGAAATCACCGGCGCCGGGCGCAATGCGCTGGCGGTGCTGCTGAAGGCCAACGGCCTCGATCCCAATCGTGACGTCGAATGGAAGGCATTTCCCGCGCCGCTCCTCGCCGCCGCGGTCGAGAAGGGCGAGATCCAGGCTTTCGTCGATTCCGACCCGATCGCCTACGTGCTGCAGAAGAATTCGGGCGGCGATCTGGTGGAGGTGCTCTCCAACCTCTCGGCTCCCTGGCAGGACCGCGTGTGCTGCGTGCTCGGCGCCAGCGGCGACCTGCTGCGCCGCGACCGCGCCAGCGGCGTCGCGCTGGCGCAGGCGCTGACGACGGCGGCCTCGATCTGCTCGCAGCAGCCCGAGGCGGTGGCGCGCGCCTTCGCGCCTTATGCCAAGGCCAGCGTCGAGGATCTGGTCGCGGTGCTGAAGATGCAGACCCACGATCACCACCCTGTCGGCCGCGACCTGCACAACGAGGTCGCGCTCTATGCCGGGGAGCTGCGCGACGTCGGAGTGATGAAGCCGACCACCGATCCGCAAAGTTTCGCCAGCCGCACCGTCGAACAGCTTTTCGCATGAAGGACACGCCATGAGCAGCAGCGCCCTCGCCTTATCGTCTGATCGCTTCGCCGGACGCAGTGAAGAGGTCGTCGAACCGGCTTCCCCGCGCGCTCCGGTGTGGCGAGGCGGCATTGTCGCGGCGCTGGCATGGGCCGCCGCCGCCGGGGTCACCTGGACGTGGCCGGATATCACGCCATGGTCGCGTTCGGGGCTGCTGGGTGCGGTTGAGTGCACGTTGGGTGCCGCTCTGTGCCTCCTCGCATTCGCCGGAAATCGCGGCCGACTGGCGGCACTCCGGCCTTGGGATCGCTGGCTCGGCGCGGGTGCGGTGCTGCTTACACTGTGGCAGATTCTGACCGCAAAGACCGCAATTCTGCCGCTTCCGTTCTTCCCTCCGCCCCAGTCGATCCTCGAAGTCTACACCGACGACAGCGCCCGATTGCTCGAAAGCGCGGCCCGTTCGCTGCTCCTGCTGCTGCCGGGCTATGCGATCGGCGGAGCGGTCGGTTTCGCCAACGGCGTCGCCATCGGCTGGTGGAAACAGGCGAGCTACTGGGGCCACCCGATCCTGCGTTTCGTCGGCCCGCTGCCCGCCACCGCATGGCTGCCGCTGGCGTTCTTCGTGTTCCCCGGATCGCAGAGCGCCAGCACCTTCCTGATCGCGCTGGCGACCGCCTTTCCGGTCGCGGTGCTGACGTCCTCAGGCGTCAAGGGCGTCAATGCGGCGTATTATGACATCGCCCGCACCTTGGGCGCGAGCGAGCGGTTCCTGATCCTGAAAGTGGCAATCCCGGCCGCGCTCCCGGACGTTTTCGTCGGCCTTTTCATGGGCCTCGGCGCATCGTTCGCCGTGCTGATCGTAGCCGAGATGATGGGCGTCAAGGCCGGGCTCGGCTGGTATCTGCAGTGGGCGCAAGGGTGGGCGGCCTATGCCAACCTCTACGGTGCGCTGATCGTGATGGCGCTGTTGTTCTCGGGGCTGATCGCCCTCCTCTTCACCGTGCGCGACCGCGTGCTCGCCTGGCAGAAGGCAATCGTTCGATGGTAACTCTGGTCCATTCCCCCGCGACCACCGGCCTGTCCGTACAGGCCCGCGGCGTCCACCACGCTTTCGACACGCCCGGCGGCCCGCTGCCGGTGCTGGACGACGTCACCCTCGACATTGAGCCGGGCGAATTCGTCGCCCTCCTCGGCCCCAGCGGCTGCGGAAAATCCACGCTTCTGCGCCTTTTGGCGGGGCTTGAGGCTCCGTCCGAGGGCAAACTCGGCGCAGACAAGGTCCGCATAGTCGGCCCCGATCCGTCGCGGCTGCTCGTGTTCCAGGACCCGACGCTATATCCATGGCGCAGCGTGCACGGCAACGTCGCGCTCGGCCTTGAGGCGCAGGGCGTGGACCCGCAGGAGGCCGAGGCCCGCGTCGATCGCACCTTGCGGCTCGTCGGTCTCGAAGGCTTCGAGCAGGCGCTGCCGAGCGAGCTTTCCGGTGGCATGGCTCAGCGTGCCGCGCTCGCCCGCGTGCTGGTGAACGAGCCGCGCCTGCTGCTGCTGGACGAGCCGTTCGGCAAGCTGGATTCTCTGACCCGAATGACCCTGCAGACCGAAATCCTGCGGCTTTGGCGCGATGCCGGGTTCACCGTGCTGCTGGTCACCCACGATGTCGAGGAAGCCCTGCTGCTGGCCCAGCGGATCGTCGTGTTCAGCCCGCGCCCGGCGCGGATCGTGCGTGAGGTGACGGTCGGGGAGCCCTATCCGCGCCGCCGCGACGACCCGGCGCTGCAGTCGCTGCGCCGCGATATCCTCGCCTCGCTGGGCCATGCCCATGAACTTTGAGGGCTGAGGCAGCGTCAGTCCCCGACAGAAACCGACATGCCGCCGCCACGGCTGCGCTGAGTGGCGACGACGATGCAGTCGCGGCCACCTTCCTTGGCGCGAAGAAGCGCAGCGTCGGCGGTCGTGATCAGCGCCTGGATCGGGCCGTGACGGGGATAGACCGCGAGCCCCAGCGACACCGTGACTTGCCCGATCGGTTGCCCCTCGTGCGTAAGGTCGAGCGCCGCGACGCGCTCGCGAATGCGCTCGGCCCGTTCCAGCGCCAGGGCCTCGTCCGCGCCGGGCATCAGCATCAGGAATTCCTCGCCGCCGTAGCGCAGCGCCAGATCGTCTTCGCGCGCGCCGCCCGCGAAGACGGCGGCGACGGTGCGGATGACGAGGTCCCCGGCATCGTGGCCGAAGCGGTCGTTGAGCCGCTTGAAGTGGTCGATGTCCATCATCAGGCAGGCGATCGGCGTGCCGGCGGCGTCGGCGGTAGCGACCAGACGGCGCAAGGTGTCGTCCAGCTCATGCCGGTTGCGCAGGCCGGTCAGCGGGTCGAACAGCGCCTTTTCGTGAAGCACGTCGCGCAAGTTCAGGTTGGCGAGCGCGAGCCCGACCGTCTCGGACATCAGTTCGATGTAGACGCCGGTGGACTCGTCCGGCCCGTGGTCGGCAGCCAGGTTCTCCAGCACCAGCAGGCCGATCGTCTCGCCCTGCGCGGTCAGCGGTACGCAGATCGTCGCCCGGGCCGCTGACGGGGCCACGTGGCGGCACGGCACGTCGAGCATCTCTCCGCCGGGGGCATGGATCTGTCCGCGTCGCAGCGCCCAGCAATCGTCCGGGCCGAAGGCGGCGTCAGTGCCTTGCGGCCCGCTCCTTTCCGCGCCGTCGCCATGCGACCCGCGCCACTCGGCGGCGCAGACCATCAGGTCCATGCGGTTGTCCAGCGTGTAGAGCCGCCCGGCAAGGCTCGGCGCGATCTCGGGCGCGAACAGGCGCACGACGGCGAACAGGTCGCTCACGCTCTCGCAGCCCTGCAGGCGCTGAGTCATCCGCGCCAGCAGGTCCCGCACCGCCCAGTCGGCGTCGCGCTCGCGCTCCAGCCTTTGACGCTCAAGGCCGTTCTCGCGGAAGATGCGGATGGCATGCGCCATGTCGCCGATCTCGTCGACTTGCGAGAAGGCCGGGGTCTCGACCGTATAGTCCTGATCCGCCAGCCGGTTGACGACGTCGCTCAGGGTCATGACCGGACGCAGGATGCGCCGCTTCAGGATGAAGCCCAGCACCAGCAGGAACAGCGCCGCCGTGATCGCGACCATGGCTTCGGACACCGAGCGCAGCCGCTGCGACGCCTGGCTCGCCTGCTCGATGGAATCGTCCGAGCGCTGGTCGAGCATATAGCGGAAACGGCCGATCAGGAAGCGAACGCGTTCCAGTTCGCGCTCGTACTCCGGCCCGAAGACGATGGCCCGCGCCGTGGCGTCGTCCCCGCGCCGGGTGGCGGCGATCGCCGCCTGCTGTTCGTCTTCCAGCGTTTTGGCCCAGCGCAGGCCCTCTTCCAGCGAGCGCAATTCCTGTTCGTTGGCGCCCCCGTCCTTGAGCTTCGCGACGCGCTGCTCGACCGTGCCGAGCGAGGCCAGCGTGCGCTGATAGGCGATGGCGTGGCTGGGATCGTCGGTCACCGCCGCCAGCCGCGCCTGGTCGGTCAGCTCCGAAAGGTCATTCTCGATCTCGAAGGTCAACTGGTCGAACAGGTCGCGCTGGCGCACCGCGGCGCGCTCGACCCGGTCGGCGCTTGAGGCCATGACCATCGTGACACCGGCCACGATGGTGAGGCAGACGGTCGCGCCGTAGGCCCAGTTGGTGATCGTCGCGATGCGCATGACCGGAAGCTAGGCCCGCATGGTTACTTTTTGGTGCATCCCATCAGGAATTGGAACCGCATTCACGCCATATGGCCACCGCAATTCGCGTGGATGACCTGCCCGGTGATCACCGAGGATCGCGCGGAGGCCAGAAACAGGAATACTTCGGCGATTTCCTCAGGTCTCGCGAGGCGTCCCAGCGGCAGCACCGAGGTGACGGCGGCCACCGCGCCGGTCTTGTCGGTTTCCATCAGGGCCTTCACCGTTTCCGTCATCGTCGGACCCGCCGAGACCGCATTGACGCGCACCAGCGGCGCGGCTTCGACCGCCATCGCGCGGGTCAGCCCCTCGATCGCGCATTTAGACGCGCCGTAGATGGCGAGCCCCGGCGTGGGAAAGCGCGCGGCGGTGGACGACATGTTGACGATCGCGCCGCCCCGCGCCCGCAGTTCGGGCAGCGCCGCGCGGCACATCGCGAATGTCGCGCCGAGATTGCTGGCAAGGGTGCGGGCGTAGTCCTCGTCCCCGGTGTCCTCCACCAGTGCGGTCGGATACCAGCCCGCGACGTTGGCCAGCAGGTCGAGCCCGCCCAGTTCGATCGCCGCCGCGACGGCCCGCGCCGCGACTTGCGCGTCGGCGGCATCGCCCGCCACCGTCCGCAGGTTCACGCCATGCGCTGCGCCGATGCGACGGGCAGCTTCCTCCAGCCGCGCCGCGTCGCGCGCCACCAACACCACGTCCGCGCCGCGTGCGGCGAGCGCCTCGGCCAGCACCGCGCCGATCCCGCGCGAAGCGCCGGTGACGATGGCCACGCGGCCAGCGAATTCCCCGGTCATGACTGCGCCGACACCCGCTCGTTCCGGATTACCCTGCCGCTTTCGTCGATCACCATGCGCAAGGCATAGCGCTCTCCGGGCTTGCCGCAGTCCTCGCTATAGATGACCCGCTCTCCGCGGATCGCCGAGTAGGCCTGGTCGCCGAGGCGATAGAGGTGCGTGCCGTGCTCCGCGTAGACCCAGGTGCCGCCCGCCAGAAGCTCCACCGCCACGAGCGCGCCCAATGTCGCCCGCACCTTGGGCCTTGCCGACCACGCCCGCATCCGGCTGGGCAGCGTGTCGGCATCGTCGTACTCGCGGGGCGGGACCAGCCCCAGGAACACCGCCCAGCGCCGCAACATCGCCATGATATGGGCGATCAGCAAGGCGGCAAGGATGCAGCAGGACATGGCGCGTCAGCTTACCGGAACCAGATGCAGTTCGCTACGCGTGTCGAGGTCGAACGCGAGCGCCGCCTTGCCGTCCGGCCCGGCCTGTAGTTCCTGCCCGGTCTGCACCACGCGGTAGTGCGTACCCGGCACCAGCCGCGCGAAGCCGAGGCTGACGCGCGCCGGCCCTTCCCCTGCCCGCAGCACCAGCGACAAGTCGCGCCCGTCGCTGACCGCACGGGTGACGATCGTTTCGGGATAGCACGCCTCGGCCAGCAGCGGGCCGGTATTCCACGCTTCGGGCAGGCCCTTGTTGACCATGTCGCGCACGGTGTTGCGGCGGGTCCAGGTCAGTGCGTCGGCCATGCCGGGACTGTACTGCGCGTCGATGCTCTCGCGGGTGGCGGCGATGATCTCCTCGTCGCCCATCTCCAGCGCGGCCCACAGCACCATCGTCAGCGGGTTCAGTTCGGGCCACTGCGCGAACGAGAAGTTGGCGGGCTTGCGCGTGTCCCAGCCCAGCGGCAGCAGCTTGAAATCGAGCGTGCCGTCAGGGCGGCGGGCGATGAAGTCCTGCTTGAGCACCTGCCACAGCCGCTCCGCCTGATCGGGCGCGTGGGGGGTGAGGAAGCGGATGCCCCAGGTCTCGCCGAACAGGCCCGAGAGGCTGGGCACGGTGAAGCCGAAGGGGGAGGAGGTGCAGACCTTCACCCGCCCGTCGGCCATCATCATTTCCTGCTCCATCGTCTGCTCGAAGCGGTCGCCGACCTTGCCGATCATGTCGGTGCCGTTGCGCGCATCGTGCAGCGCCAGCGCGGTGCGGCCGACGAGATTGCACATCGAATAGATCCAGCGCGGCTCGCACGGGAACCAGCCGATGTCGTAGCGGCGGAAGTTCTTCACCACTTCGTCCATCAGCGTTTCGTGGCTGTACGGGAACGCGGTCTTCTCGTCCCAGCGGAAGGTCAGCGCGTCCTTGCCCGCGAAGGGCGAGGTGCCGCTGGCCGTCTCGAACAGGCCGAGCGAGACGCCCATGAAACCCGACAGCATGATGTTGTCGGTGGCGACGGGGTTCTTCTCCAGCTTCAGGTTGCCCCACAGGCTTTCCCAGAACCAGTAGTTCCACGTCTTGCGGTCCACGTGCTTGCGGATCAGGTTTTCCTGCGCGGTGTTGAGGTAGCCGTGGAACGCCGGAAGCTGCGTGTACTGCCCGAAGGCGAGGTTCCACGACATCGTGCAGATCTGGTAGCGCAGCGCGCCGTCCTGCCAGGTGTCGCCGGTCGAGAACCCGGTCCAGCTGTCCACCGGCTGCAGCGCAAGGTCGAGCATGCGGCGGTACTCGCCGATCTGGCCCTCGGGCATCTCCGGCCCGGCCTCCACCGGCGCATCGCGCAGGATCGGCTCGGCCCGGGCGATCACGCGGTTGAGTTCCTCCCCCCGTGCCTGCTGGCGGGTGAAGTGCGCGCGGCGCCTCAGCGCCATGACGCCGAACGCCGCCAGCACGCCAACGGGGAGCGCATATTCGACGAAGGCGACGCCATCGCGCCCCTCGATCCAAGCGGCGGAGAGCAGCGCGGTGCCGATCAGCACCCCGGGCGGCGCGATGATCGGACCGCGCGCCCACCAGATGAACAGGATGACCGCGAAGGCCGCGATCGAGGCCAGCGCGCCCAGCACGCCGACTACCCCGCCCGCATAGAGGAACCCGCCGCCCGGGAAGATCAGCCCCAGCCCGAAGGCCTTCCACTGCGCGCTCATGCCCAGCACCACCGGCAGCACCGCCAGCGCGAAGACCACCGCAAGGCCAAGGTAGAAGCGCCGCAGCCGCCGCGCCGTCAACGGGCCGTGCGCGCGGTCACGCGGCGGGATCAGCGGGATCCGCGCCACGATGGGCGTCGGGCTGGCGACATGCGGCTGCTCGTAGGGCTGCGTGGCCATCGGTGCTCTCCATTGCGGCGTCTCGTTCGATCCGGTTGCCGGATTTGCGACGAATCGCCTGTCGTTATCGTAATACGATCTTGCCTATCCAAAAAGACCCCGCGGCCCTGAAGCAAGGGCCGCGGGGCAACGGAGAGGTCAGTAGCGCCAGCCGAGCTGGATGCCGTAAGTGCGCGGCATGCCGGTGAAGCGCGAGATCGAGGCGAGGTTGTCCTGGATGTTGGTCCAGTAGAACGTGTTGGTCACGTTGCGCACCCAGGCACCGATGCGGAGCTTGTCGTCGTGCAGCTTCACACCCGCTCGCAAGTCGAGCAGCGCGTATTCCTTGATCTGGAAGCGGCTGTCGCGATCGACGTACTGCGTGTTGCTGTTGGCCAGCGCGCTGCTGGTCTGGCTGTTGTAGGTGACCGAAGCGCCGATATAGGCATTGGCGCTGCCCACCGCCCAGTCGTACTGCGCATCGCCGATCGCGGTGATCGCCGGGGCATAAGGGAACTTCTGACCCGCAAAATCGTGCAGTTCGCCCAGCGCGTCGTAGCCGGTGAACTCGGTGATCTTGGTGTCGATGTAGGTCATGCCGGCGGAGATGCGCAGGCCGTCGGTGGGGCGCACGTCGATCTGCGTCTCGAAGCCGTAGACGCGGCTCTTGGGGATCTGCACCAGCCCGTCGAGGGTGCCGAACACCGGATCGGGCTTGCGGCCGCGCAGCTGCTTGTCCTTGTAGTCATAGTAGAACGCAGCGGCGGAAATTTCGACCAAACCGTTGCCGAACGGGGCCTTCACGCCCGCTTCATAGGCGGTGACGGACTCCTGCTTGACCGGGGTATAACCGCTGTAGCTGGCGACCGAGGCGGTCGGGAAGCTGCCCGACTTGTAGCCCCGGCTGACACGGGCATAGAGCAGCATGTCGCTGTCGGTCTTGTAGTTGACCCCGGCGTTCCACGAGATGTTGTCCTCGTTGAGCTGGTCGAAGTCGGCGGGATCGAAGATGACCGGGAACGTCGGCGTGAAGGTCAGGCAGCCGCCGGGCTGGACATTGGTGCCGAAGATCGCATTCCACCACGTCGCCGTGCCGCCACCGAAGTCGTTGGTGCAGCCCTCGAAGCTGCGCTTGGTGTTGGTGTAGCGCGCGCCGCCGATCAGGGTGAGCTGCGGGGACAGTTCGAACTCCACGTTACCGAAGGCGGCGTAGGACTTCACGTTCTGGCGTGAGTAGTTGAACGTCAGCTCACCATGCGGCGCGCCGGGGATCATGTAGAGCGGGTTGGCCGATGGGCCTTCGCTGAAGTTGTAGAACAGGCGATCGAACGTGCGCGAACGGTTGTAATTGCCGCCGACGATGACGTTGAGCGCACCATACTTGCCGGACAGGCGCAGTTCCTGCGCGAAGTCCTTGATGAAGCCGGTGGTGTTGGTGTCCACCGAGAACATCGTGGCGCCGTCGAAGTCCTGCACCGAATCCGTCTTGTAATCGGAATAGGCGGTCACCGAAGTCAGCGTCAGGTTCTCGTTCAGGTCGAGGTCGGCGCGGGCGCTGAGTTGCCAGAAGCGGTCGTCGCGCTTGGGACGGCGGCCGAAGATGCCGTAGCCCCAGTCGGCCGCGCGGGCCTTGTCCGGCGCGCGCGGATAGTCGCGGAATGCCGCGGCCTGCGGGCTGCCGCAGGTGCCTGCGGTGGATTCCGCGCAAGTATCCTCGACCAGCTGCGCGGCCTGGGTATCGCCCTTGTCGATCCAGCCATTGGCATTGAGCAGCAGGCGGAAGTTGCTGGTCGGCTCGATCGCCAGCTGGAAGCGGCCCTGCAGCTGGCGCTTGCGGCCGAGGCTGTCGTCGCGGGTGTAGCTGTACTGCCAGTCGTCGCTATGAACGCCGCGCACCGCGAGGCGCGCCTTGACGCCGTCGGTGATCGGGCCGCTGATGAAGGCGGTGGTGTCGATCTCGTTGAAGCGGCCGTAGCTGAGATCAAGACCGGCATCGAACACTTCGGTCGGCTTGTTGACCACGTAGTTGATCGCACCGCCGGTGGTGTTCTGGCCGAACAGCGTGCCCTGCGGACCTTTCAGCACCTCGACGCGCTGGATGTCGAACGCGGCGCCGCGCGTGGTGGCGCTGAACGGCAACGCCACTTCGTCAGTATAGACCGCGACGGTCGGCGAAGCGGACAGCGTCGTCTCGTAGAATCCGATGCCGCGCAGGGTATAGACCGGGGTGTTGAACGGCGAGGGCTGGACCGTCAGGCCCGGCACGATCTTGCCGAGGTCGGTGGGCGAGCTGATGCCGCGCTCCATCAGCGCCTCGCCCGACTGCGCGGTGATGGAAAGCCCGACGTCGTTGATCGACTGCTCGCGCTTGTTCGCGGTCACGATGATCTCGTTCGCCGATGCGCTCGGGGCATTCGGGGTGCTTGCAGTGCTGGTCGCGTCCTGCGCCCATGCCGCATCCGCGCTGGCCAGGACCGTGAGCGATACTGCCCCCAGCAACATCCGCCCAACTGCGATTCGCCCAACTGTAATTGGATTGCCTGTCGCCATTTCAGTTTCCTCCCTCCTTGGAGCCACGAGGCGCGGGAATTTGCTTCCCTGCCGTCCGTCGTGGATTGGAGGTATTGCCGCCCTCACACCATCTGTCAATATCGTTCGACGATTTCGTGATATGAGACCGATCGATCATTTTGTATTGATGATGGACGAAACGCTTGTAGAGCAGTACGGATTGGAAGTCCGGGAGAGACCCGGCGGCACGAGTGAGCAGGACAATGTCTACGCGGTTGAAGGACATGGCAGACGAAACCACCCTCGATGCGGAGGCCATCAAGGTCGACGCCGGAAGCGCGGCCGACAAAGTCTCCGAAGCCATAATCCGGGGCATCCGCGCGGGCGTGTTCGTGCCCGGCCAGCACCTCGTCGAACCTGACCTGACGCAGCGGCTGGGGATCAGCCGGGGCTCGCTGCGCGAAGCGCTCAAGCATCTTGCGGCGGACGGCATCGTCACGCTCAACCGCTATCGCGGCGCCTACATCGCCACGCTGGACCGCAAAGCGGTGCTCGATCTGCTGCAGACGCTGGAGCCGCTCGCCTGCCTCGCCGCGCGACTCGCGGCCGAGCATTGCGACACCGACGAGAAGCGCCGCCAGATCGTCGAGGCCGCCAACGCCATCGACGAGGCCAACCGCAACCACAACCGCGCGCTCTATCTGGAGCAGCGCCGCCAGTTCTATTCGGTGCTCGTTGCGATCGGCGGCAACGGAGAGCTTGAGCGCGCGATGCCGCTCACCCGCACCGACCTGTTCCGCGCCCAGATCGAATCGATCCAGTCGGAAAAGCAGCGCGTGCGCCATGCCTCGGGCTACAGCAAGATCGCCAAGGCCGTCGCGGAGAACGCCGTCGGCGCCGCCGACCGCGCGGTCCAGCGCCACTTCGCCGGCACGCGCAACACGATCGAGGAACTGCCCGCAGCGGCCTTCGCCAGCTTCGCGTCCTGAGCAGCTAACGTACCGAAACCCCTGTCGTCCCGGACCTGATCCGGGACCGCCGGCGGTGATCAACCCACCTGACGCCGAGGCGCCCGGCGCAATGGCGCAATGGCGCTTGCCTGAAGACGGCCACCGGTCCCGGATCAAGTCCGGGACG
>NZ_BAAILP010000098.1:0-10386 GCF_054589055.1 Novosphingobium sp. 11B
CGTCCCGGACTTGATCCGGGACCGGTGGCTGTCTTTAGGCGGATGCGGTCGGCGAGACGCCTTGCCGAGAGCAAGGTCGCTCAAGGCAAGCGGTCCCGGATCAGGTCCGGGACGACGTCAGGCGCGCTTCACTTCCGGTGTATCATCCGGGGCGACTTCGGTCTTGGGTTCCTCACCCAGCCATTCGCCGAGTTCGGCCGCGGGGCGGGGGCGGCCGTACAGATAGCCCTGGCCGGTGATCCCGCCGTACTGGCGCAAGTGGTCGAGCACGGCCTGCGTCTCGATCCCCTCGGCCGTTACCGGCATGTGCAGCCCTTCGCCCAGCGTCGCCACGGCGCGGACGATGGCGGCGCTGTCCTCGTCGTCGAGCATGCTGGAGACGAAGCTGCGGTCGATCTTGATGCGGTCGAACGGCAGCTGCTTGAGCTGCCCGATCGAGCTGTAGCCGGTGCCGAAATCGTCGAGGCTGATGCGGATGCCCTGGTTCTTGAGGCTGGTCACCAGCGTGCGTACCTGGCCCAGGTTCTGGTGGAGGCAGCTTTCGGTGATCTCGATCTCCAGCCGCTGCGGCGGGAAGTTGGCCTCCACCAGCATGCGCAGGAGTTTCTGGGCGAACCACGGGTCGCGCAGCTGGATGGGCGAGATGTTGACCGCCAGCGTCAGCTTCGGGTCCCACAGTTTCGCGTCTTCCAGCGCCTGTGCGATCACGCTGCGCGAGAGTTCGGTGATCGCGCCGATCTCTTCGGCGACGGGGATGAAGATGTCAGGCGCGACGATGCCGAACTGCGGCGAATCCCAACGTGCCAGCATCTCGAATCCGGTGAGTTCGCCGGTCTCCAGATCCACCTGCTGTTCGTAGAACGGTACGAATTCGCCGCGCGGAATGCCTTGGCGGATGCCTGCCTCTAGGTCGGCGCGGAAACGCATCTCGTGCGCCATCTGCGGCTCGAACCACGAGAACTGGTTCCGGCCCTGTCGCTTGGCGTGGTACATCGCGACGTCGGCCATCTCCAGCAGCGCGGGCGAGGACGTGGTGCGCGATTCGGCGCGGGCGAGGCCGATCGAGGCGGTCACGTCGATCGTCGCGTTGCTGATGCGCGAGCCCTCGGCGATGGCCTGCACCAGCGCGGCGGCGATGCTGTCGACGGTTTCGCTGTGACGGGGCTCGAACGGAACAGCGACGGCGAATTCGTCGCCGCCGATCCGGCCGACGATGGTGCCTTCTGGAAGCGCGGCGGTGATGCGGCGGGCGCATTCCACCAGCAGGCGGTCGCCGGTGGCGTGGCCGTTGTAGTCGTTGACCTGTTTGAAGTTGTCGAGATCGATCATCAGCACTGCCACGGCCCGCCCGGCCGTCGCGCTGCGATCGATCAGCGCGTCGACGCTCAGGTTGAAGCTGCGGCGGTTGTGGAAGCCGGTGAGCGAATCGGTTTCGGCTAGACGCCGCGCTTCACGCTCGGCGGCGCGGCGCAGCATGATCTCGTCGCACAGTTCGCGGTAGCGGCTCCAGCCGAAGATGATGATCGCGATGTTGAGCAGGAAGGCGTTGAGCAGGAAATGGTCCGGCCCCGGCCCCTGTCCGGCGAGCGAATTGACGACCGCCGGGCCGATTTCGCTGCCGGTGGCGACGAAAAGAATGATCGCCGCGGTAACGATGCCGAAAGCGACGATGTCGACCTCGCTGCCTTCCGTGTCACGCCGGGAGGAAAGGATACTTGCTGCGTGCACGAAATGGCCCCTCCAAGGGCGTGGCTTGTAAGCCGTTGGAGCTACGCAGTTCCTCTGAAATATCAGTTAACGAAAAAGCCCCGGCCTGCATCAGCGGGCCGGGGCTTGGGCTATTACAGAGTTTTAATCGGCGCCGTTCACATCTTCAGACCGATCTCGCGCAGGCGCTCCTGCAGGTAGTCGTCGGCGGTGATCGAGACCGGGTAGCGGTCCGGGTTCTCGTCGCTCACGCACTCGGGCAGGGTGACGAAGCGGAAGTCGCTGCGCAGGTGGAGGAAGAACGGCATCGAGTAGCGGCTGTGCCCGGCACGCGCGCCCTCGGGGTTGCGGACGCGGTGCGTGGTCGAGGGCAGCACGTGGTTGGTCAGGCGCTGCAGCATGTCGCCGATGTTGACGACGATGGCGCCTTCGGGCGGCGCGACCGAGAGCCAGCGACCGTCCTTGCTCAGCAGTTCGAGGCCCGCTTCCTGTGCGCCGAGCAGCAGGGTGATGAGGTTGATGTCCTCATGCGCGCCGGCACGGATGGCGCCTCCGGATTCAGCGGAAACCGGCGGGTAGTGCAGCAGGCGCATCACCGAGTTGCCGTCCTCGATCCCTGCGTCGAACCAACCCGCATCGAGGCCGAGGTCGACGGCGATCGCTGAGAGCACCTTGGCGCCGGCCTCGTCGAACTGGGCGTAGAGTTCGCGGAAGGTCTCTTCGAAGCCTTCAACCTCGGTCGGCCAGATGTTCGGCGGCATCGAGGCGGCGAGCGGCGAATCGGCGGGAACGTCGCGGCCGACGTGCCAGAATTCCTTGAGGTCCTTCTCTTTGGCGCCCTTGGCGACTTCGGTGCGGAACGGCGTATAGCCGCGCGCGCCGCCCTGGCCGGGGATGAAGTATTTCTGCTTGGTCTCGACCGGGAGGGCGAAGAATTCCTCGGTCCTGGCCCAGGCCTGGTCGATCAGCGACTGGTCGATACCGTGGTCGCGGATCATCGCGAAGCCGAAGGTGCGGAAGCTCTCGCCGATGCGCGCGGGCAGGTCGGCGCTGTCGGCCACGAGGCTGAGGACGGGGATTTGTGCGAGGTCCATGGTAGTGCAATCCGTAACGAGTCGGTATGCCGCCCCTTTAGGCGCCCCGGCCGTCACAGTCTAATTCGGGCCGGAAATTTACGATGGAAGGTGCGGGCATGGCATACTGGCTGATGAAGTCTGAACCCGATGCTTACGGCTGGAACGATCTTGTGAAGGAAGGCGAGGGCACATGGGACGGCGTGCGCAACCACCGCGCCGCCAACAACCTGCGCGCCATGGAAGTGGGAGACGAGGTGTTCTTCTACCACTCCAACATCGGCAAGGAGATCGTCGGCATCGCTACGGTGAGCAAGGCCGGGATCACCGATCCCAGCGATTCCGAGGGCAAGTGGGCGGCGGTCAAGGTGAAGCCGGTGCGCAAGCTGAAGCGGCCGGTGACACTCGCGCAAGTGAAGGGCGATCCCAAGCTGGCGGAGATGGAACTGGTGAAGTTCTCGCGCCTGTCGGTGGGTGTGGTGACGCCGCAGGAGTGGGACTACGTGCTGGGGCTGGCAGGGGAGTGACGACATATCGCCGCTAAGGCACGCCTCGGCGCAGGCGTACGAAACTTAGCGGCGGAGCAGCGTGTTCTCTTCACGTGACGGCAGCGAGATGTTTCGCCGCCGAGCTAAGGAGATACCGCCGTGGGTGAACTCAAGGACACCGTGAAGGGCCTGGGCAACGAGATTGCCGGTAACGTCAAGCAGGCCGCAGGCAAGGCGCGCAACGACCCGGCCCAGCAGGCAGAAGGCAAGGCCCAGGAAAAGAAGGGCGAGCTTCAGCAGGGCATCGGCAAGGTCAAGGGCGCGCTCGGCGACCGGGTCTGACCTAACCTCTTCCTGACGGAAACCAGCGAGAGGGCTGCCTTAGGGCGGCCCTTTTTCTTTGGGTTTCCGATGCTTGCAAGAACGAATCGTCCCGTTTCGGGAAGGGTTCGCCAAGCGCTTTGCGCAATGGTAAACAAATCGTTAATGCGTGACTTATGCGAAGCATGACACGTCGCGCACTCGTCCTCACGCAGGAGTCGGCCGGGCACTGGTTCCGCCGCTCACTGCCGCCCCACGTCTTCACCGAATCGCTTGAGGAGGAAGACGAAGATGTGGAGGCCGCGCGCAAATGGCGCCTCAGCGGCGGCGACTGGCGGGGGTTTCTGACCGCCTACTGCGTGAGTTTCGTGGCGATCACCCTGTTCATCGCCTGATACGGCGAGGCGTCGCCATTTACCTGTAGCGTCATTGCGCGCGTAGCGAAGCAATCCAGAGCGGCTGAATACTGCCCTGGATTGCTTCGCTACGTTCGCAATGACGAAGATAAGAGGCTTAGCCCGCCTTGGGGCACTTCTCGGCGCGGAACAGCAGGTATCCCAGCCATGCCGAGGCGACGCAGCACAGCGAGACGACCAGCAGCTGCTGCGCCACCGCAACGCCCATCAGCGTCATTACACCGGTCGCCAGCGAACCGACGACCATCGCGCCCGAGTTGACGATGTTGTTCGCGGCAATCGTGCGCGCGGTCTGCGACTTGGGCACGAAGGTGGTGAGGAAGGCGTAGAGCGGCACCACGAACATACCGCCGCAGATGGCGATGCCCAGCAAGGTCAGCATCAGCGGGATCGCCAGCGGCTGCACGACGAAGATGCCCACGTCCATCAGCGTTCCCGTTCCGCTATGCGGCGGCCAGATGCGGCAGACCTGCTGGAAGGCGACGAGGAACACGCCCATGCCGATCACCGAGATCGGCGACCATCGCGCGGAAACGGTGCCCTTGAGCAGCGCATTGATCGCCATCGACCCGATCGCGACGCCGACCGAGAATATCACGAGGAACAGGCTGGCGACTTCCTTGCTGGCCATCAGCATGTTCTTGGCAAGCGGCGGGAACTGCACGAACAACACGGTGCCGATCGCCCAGAAGAAGCTGATCGCGCAGATGGCAAGGAACACGCGGCGGTCCTGCATCGTCGTGCGCACAAGGCGCACGGAAGCGCGGATGACGTGGTAGTCGAGCGGCTCGATCTTGCCGAGCGGCGGGGCGGAGGGGACCTGTCGCCCGGCGAACCAGCCGATTATGGCGACGACGATCACCCCGATCGCGGCGGCATCGACGCTGATCCAGCCCGCGACGATCGTGCCGGCGAGCACGGCGATGTACGTACCCGCTTCGACCAGCCCGGTGCCGGATAGCACTTCACCGTCCTTCAGGTGCTGCGGCAGGATCGCGTACTTGATCGGCCCGAAGAAGGTCGAGTGAACGCCCATCGCGAACAGCGCCAGCAGCATCAGCGGGATGGCCACGGCGTCGAGCGCCTGCCCCTGCCACGCAAGGGCAAGGCCCGCGCCGCCGACCAGCATGATGCCGATCTCGCAGGCCTTGATGATGCGAATCAGCTTCGCCTTGTCGCGCATGTCGGCCAGTTGCCCGGCCAGCGCCGAGAGCAGGAAGAAGGGAATGATGAAGATCGCCGAGGCCATCGCGCTGAACCGCGCCTCCTGGCCTTCCGAGTGATACACCTCGTAGACGACGAAGAGCACCATCGCGTTCTTGAACAGGTTGTCGTTGAACGCGCCCAGAAGCTGGGTGACGAAAAGGGGGAGAAAACGTCGCGCCCGGATGAGTTGGGTCGTCGTGGTCATGATCTAAGTATGCCGCCGGCCTTGCTCATTGGTCGTCGGGACACTTAATGGCATGGGGCGGGGGCACAAGCCCTGTTCACCACTTTATTCCCGTAGCGATTGCGGGCTATGGCATTCCCATCATGCTGACTCTGCCGAACATCCTGACGCTTTCACGCATCGTCGCCCTTCCGTTGCTCGCCTTCCTGCTCTGGTGGCCCAGATGGGAATTCGGGTACGGACTGGCTTTCGGGCTTTACTGCCTGATGGGACTCACCGACTATTTCGACGGCTATCTCGCTCGTTCGAGCGGGACGGTGTCGAAGCTGGGCGTATTCCTCGACCCCATCGCCGACAAGATCATGGTGGCGACGGTGATTCTGGTGCTGACCGCGCAAGGCATCCTGCGTGGGCCTTTCGTGGGCGACATGCACGTGATCGCGGGCCTCGTCATCCTCGTGCGCGAGATCGCCGTGTCGGGCCTGCGTGAGTTTCTTGGGGGGCTGCAGGTTTCGGTGCCAGTCAGCCGCCTTGCGAAGTGGAAGACGACGTTCCAGCTGATCTGCCTGGGGGCGCTGATCCTTGGCGTGGCGATGCCGTGGTGGAATCTCGACCTCGGCGCGCTGGTAATCAACGTGCCGCATACCGTGGGCCTGACGACGCTGTGGGCGGCCGCCGCACTGACGGTGGTGACGGGCTGGGACTATCTGCGGGTCGGCCTCAAGCACATGGACTGAACCCCTTGCGCTTGCGGTGCGGGCAAGCGGACTTGCGTTCCCCGCACTTGGTCTGACGCGGCTCGAGGGCCATTTGCGCTCGGAGCGGGGGCTACAGCACGAAGGATTTCACCATTACCGTCGCGTCCAGCACCATGTCGGCGTCCAGTGCCGTCAGCGGCCCCAGTCGCCCGGTCGTCTTCTCGCTGGCCGTCGCTGCCGGGCTGACCGTCGCCAACATCTACTACAACCAGCCGATGATCGGGCTGATGGAGCGCGACCTTGCGGGTGCGGCGGCGACTTACGTGCCGACCGCGACGCAGCTCGGTTACGCCTTCGGCCTCGTCGTGTTGGTGCCGCTCGGCGACCTCGTGGAGCGGCGGAGGCTGATCGTGCTGCAATGCCTGGCGCTGACCGCCGCGCTGGCTCTCGTCGCCATCGCGCCGAGTGCCGGGCTGGTGCTGGCCGCATCGCTGCTGGTCGGGCTGCTCGCTTCGGTTGCGCAGCAGATCGTGCCGTTCGCGGCGAATCTCGCCCCTGACGAGAAGCGCGGCGCAATCGTCGGTACGGTGATGGCCGGTCTCCTGTGCGGTATTCTGCTCAGCCGTACGCTGGCGGGCTTCGTTGCCGGAACGCTCGGGTGGCGGGAGATGTTCTGGCTCGCGGTTCCACTGGCGCTTTTGACCGCACTGCTCATGGCGTTCCAGCTTCCGCGCAGTCGTCCGCAAGACACCGGACTCGGCTATGTCGGCCTGCTGCGCTCGCTTTGGAGTCTGTGGCGCGAATTTCCCGCGCTGCGGCTGGCGACTTATACCCAGTGCTGCCAGTTCGGCGTCTTCAGCGTGTTCTGGACCATTCTTGCCCTGCGCCTGCAGGAGCACTTCGACCTTGGGCCGGAAGCTGCGGGACTGTTCGGTATCGTCGGTGCGGCGGGCGTGCTTGCAGCACCGGTCGCAGGGCGGCTCGCCGACCGTCGCGGTCCGCATCCCGCCATCGTGCTGGGCACGGTGATGACGCTGGCGGCGTGGCTGATCTTCGGTTTCTGGCATTCGCTGGCCGGGCTGGTCGTGGGGGTACTGGTGCTCGACGTGGCGGTGCAGCTCAGCCAGATCTCCAACCAGAGCATCATCTACGCGCTGCGGCCTGAGGCGCGCTCACGCATCAACACCGTCTACATGGCGATGATGTTTCTGGCCGGGGCAGCCAGTTCGGGCGCGGCGACGGCGACATGGCATCAGTGGGGCTGGGGCGGGGTCTCGGCGCTCGGGATCGGCATTTCGGTGCTCGGCGTGGCGCTGCAGGTGCTGCGGCGATAGGACGCCGGGTTTCGACAAGCTTAGCCTGAGCGGTATTGAGAGCCAGTCCTTGAACCCCGCTCAGGCTGAGCTTGTCGAAGCCCCATCAGGCTACAAAGCCAGGTCAACCAGCCCGCAGTTCGTCCGCCAGCATCCGGAATTCCTCTGCACGCGGGGAATTCTTGCGCCACACCAGCGTGATCTCGCGATTCGCGTTGGGCGAGATCAGCGGCCGGGCGACGACGTTGGTTCCATTGAGAATCCCTGCGTCGAGGGCCATTTCCGGCAGCATCGTCAGGCCCAGCCCGTTGTCGACCATTTGCACCAGCGTATGCAGCGAGGTGCCGATCATCGTCGCGCTGGCCCGCAGTTCGGGCCGGTTGCAGGCGGCGAGGGCATGGTCCTTGAGGCAGTGCCCGTCCTCGAGCAGGAGCAGGCGGTTCTCGTCGATCACGTCGGGGCTGACTTCGGCGGGCGGATCGCGCGGATCGTCGCGGGGGAAGGCAACGAAGAAGGCGTCGAGTTCGATCGTCTCCTTCTCCACCTCGCCGGTCGCATAGGGCAGGGCGAGCAGCACGCAGTCGGCGCGGCCATGGTGGAGCGATTCCATCGCCGCCTGGCTCGGCTCCTCGCGCAGGAAGAGCTTGAGATTCGGGCGTTCGCGGCGCAGGCGCGGCAGCATGCGCGGGAGCAGGAACGGTGCGATCGTCGGGATCACGCTCATGCGCACTTCGCCCGAGAGCGGCTTGCCGCTGGACTGGACGAGTTCGGACAGTTCCTCCGTCTCGCGCAGGATGCGGTGGGCCTTCTCGACCACGGCATTGCCCAGCGGCGTGAAGCGGACGGCGCGCTTGGTGCGCTCCACGAGGACTACGCCAAGCAGCGTTTCCAGATCGCGCAGACCCGCCGACAGTGTCGATTGCGACACGAAGCAGGCATCGGCGGCACGGCCGAAATGGCCGTGCTCGTGGAGCGAGACGAGATACTGGAGCTGCTTGAGCGTCGGTTGGTAGACGGTCATGTGGTGGCTATTGCACGGTGGGAGCGGTTCGCCAAGCGGCGTTGTGCAATGCGGAAGAAGGAGGAAGGGAGCCCACCCCCGGCCCCTCCCGCAAGCGGGAGGGGAGGAAAAATCGCAGCGTTGCCCCTCCCGCTTGCGGGAGGGGAGCGAGACTTGGTCCGGAGGACCTAATCGCAGCGGGGAGGGCTTATTCGGCCACCGTATCGTCGACGACGTCTTCCACGCGCGTCATCTTGAGCTTGCCGTTCTCCACCGCGAAGGCGAGCTTGCCCTCGACGAGATCGAGCGCATCGCGGCCGAACACGTCGTAGCGCCAGCCCTGCAGCAGGCTGAGGTTCTTGCGAACGCCCGCCGCGAGCAGTTCCAGCTCATCACTGCGCGCCAGCAGGCGGGCCGCGGCGTCGATCTCGCGGGCGCGGATCTTGAGCAGCAGCTTGAGCAGGTCGGCGACCAGCGAGCCTTCCTTGCCGAGCGGCGCGCCGCGCGGGGCGCGGGCGGGCATCTCGTCGTCGGTCAGCGGCTCCGCCTTGGCGATGGCGGTCATCAGGCGGCGGCCGATTTCGTTATCCTTCCAGCCTTGCGACAGGCCGCGCACTTTAGCCAGATCGGCCTGGCTCTTGGGCGGGTGGCTGGCGATGTCGGCCAGCGTCTCGTCACGGGCGATGCGGCCGCGCGGGATGTTCTTGCCCTGCGCTTCCAGTTCTCGCCATTCGGCGATCGCGCGCAGGCGGCCAAGCACTTGCGGGTTGCGGCCCGGCGCCTTGATCCGGTGCCAGGCTTCCTTGGGGTCGTTCCGGTAGTTCTCCGGATCGGCCAGCTTTTCCATCTCCTGGTCCAGCCAGGCACCGCGCCCGGTCTTGATCAGGCGCTTGAGGATCTTGGGGAAGATCTTGGAAAGATGCGTGACGTCGCCGATCGCGTATTCGATCTGGCGGTCGGTCAGCGGGCGGCGCGACCAGTCGGTGAAGCGGGCGCCCTTGTCGATCGTCAGGCCCTGCCACGATTCGACGAGGTTGGAATAGCCGATCTGCTCGGACTGGCTGATCGCCATCATCGCGATCTGGGTGTCGAATATCGGGTGCGGGGTGCGGCCGGTGAAGTTGAAGATGATCTCCACGTCCTGCCCGCCCGCGTGGAAGACCTTGAGGACGTCCTCGTTCTGCGTCAGCAGGTCGAGCAGTGGGGTCATGTCGAGGCCGTCCGCCAGCGGATCGATCGCCGCCGCTTCCTCGGTATTGGCGATCTGCACGAGGCAGAGTTCGGGCCAATAGGTGTTCTCGCGCATGAACTCCGTGTCGACGCTCACGAAATCGGACTTCGCGAGACGCTCGCACAGGGCGGCAAGATCTTCGGTTTTCGTTATCAGCGGGTGAATTTTCATTGAACGAGGGCGTTACGCCTAACCGCGCGGGGGATCAACGCCCCGTGTTACCGTTTTGTCGCAGTTTATTTCCGACCGAGGAGCCGCTGCCACAGGCTGGGCTTCTTGATGTCGGCCAGTTCGGCAATGCTCTCGGCCGTCACGAAGCGGTGGCGCAACTGCGATCCGGTGGTGTGACCGTAGGGGAGGGGAAGGTACAGGCCCTCGGGTTCATATCCCGGGTCCGCTTCCGGATCGGCGAGTTCGCGCAAGTCGAGCATGGCCGGAAATTCGGCCTCGACCGAAGCGCTCGCAGGCGCGGAAACCGGTGCGTCGGCCCATTCCTGGTACTGCGCCGCTTTCCCTTCGTCGGTCGGGTGGAAGATGGTTTCGTCCAGCTTGCCGTCAGCAAACATCTGCATTTCCCGGTTTTTTGGTGTGGCGACCCGTGCGCGGGAGCATAATCGCCAAATGGTTTATTTGGAGTTACCGCCGTCATCCCGGCGCGGGCCGGCACCTCTGGCGATGAACAGCCCACCTTGCATCGAGGCTCCCGGCCAATGCCTGAAGACCGCAAGCGTTCCCGGCCTGCGCCGGGA